>JAIRXH010000092.1 GCA_031268385.1 Treponema sp.
TCAAAGCCCCGGTAATCGGCGCGTTTGAGATCGATGATGTCCCCGTGGGAAATGCCCCGGCCCGTTTCGGACACAAGTACGCCCCGGAAGTTCCCCCATTCCGCGGAAGAAAGGCCCACGAGGCCGTCGTTGTCCCCCTCAAGCGCCTTGACAAGGAGCCATACAGGACCAAGCATGGGATCGCTTGCCGGTCCCTTCATCATTGTCATGTAGCTTTGGTAATACACAAGGGGCGAATCGGGCGTGTCCCGGTTAAAGGCCTCGCTTGACGCGGTGGTAAACTGCCGTGTGGCGTTGTAGAAGTCGGGGTTCCTGTCGCCGAGTTTGCGGAACACGGTGTCGAAAATGTTCGCCACAAAACGGTAAAACCAGACGGGAAGGGAAGAGGCCCTGTCGACAAAGCGGCAGCCCCGGTGGGGAGTGCTGATGGTGGTAAGGGACGCGACTTTCTCCGCCATGCCAAGGGCGCTTATGGCGCGGCGGGCGTCAAGGCCGCCCTTTGAATGGGCAATGATGTTTACCTTTTCCGCGCCCGTTTCTTCAAGCACCGAAAGGATCGTCTTCCGTATGTCTTCGGCGTTGGCGGCAATGGTCCCCACGGCTTCCTGGTTTCCGTAAAAAACCTTCGCCCCGTTGCGCAAAAGTTCGCGCGGTATTCTTCCCCAGTAGTTGAAATATTTGAGGTCCCTGAAGAGTATGCCGTGCACCATGACAAGGGGGTACTTTGTTTTGCATATTTCCGAATCGGCCCTTGTGCTGTTGAGGTTTTTCTTGTACAGGGCAAAATCGTATTCTTCATACACAAGGCGGCAGGCGCCCAGGATGACAAAGATATTCACCGGGGGAAGCCACCAGGTAAAGAACATCAAAAGCCGCCAGAGCACCCCGAGTCTTTTCGACGTAAAAAAGATCCGCAGCATGCCGTTCCAGAACACAAAGAGTATGATCAATATCCCGTAAACGGCGTTGGCGGCAAACACGGCCCCTGGAATACGGTCCCGGAGAAGGAAATACGAAACGGCAAGAAAGGGAACTTCAAGGACGGCGATCCACAGCCCCGCGCGGCAGAGAAAGCGGCCGCCCATCATGACGCGGAGGGCGAGGGCCGGTCTTACATTTCCCCTTTTTTCCCTGTGGGGAAACACGTTAAGTCTTACCCAGAGGTAAAAGACAAAGAGGGCGGAAACGGCAAGAACGGCGGCGGCAAGCGGAGGGGAAAGGGACGCGGGATTGACGCGGTAAAACCACCAGCCCAAAAGTATGACGTTCGGCAAAACAAGCGCCGAGGCGGTAAGGGGAAGGGGATGCAGCAGGTTTATTTTCCGGCCCAGGTCAAGACCGGCAAGAACGCCCGCCAATACGACGGCGGCGGCCAGAATGATCACACCCACGACGGAATCCCGCCTACCGGGGCGCGCCCGGCAATTCGGGGGACAGCGCCTCAAGGTAACGCCGCCTTGAGGCTACAAGGGATTTAAGTTCGGCCAGCATGGCCTTGTCGGCCTTTTCGGCAATGGGAAAGATGTACTCCTCCGTTTCAATGGTGTAGCGGTCTATGAAGCCGGTGTTCACCACAAAGCCCAGGGAAATCATGTTGGAAATGCGGTCGGCCACTTTGAGAACCTTGGCGTTCCGGGAACCGGTCTTGCGGATACGGGTCAAAAATTCGCCCTTTGTCTCGCCGGGAAGCCGCGTCACTTCCAGCACCAGATCGTAGACGGCGTGGCTTTCGTAATCAATGGCAAGAAGCAGATTGTGGTTGAAGTCGGGAATGTCCTCTATAACATCGTGAACAATTGACGCCTTAAGGAGGATGGAATCTATATAGCCGTAATCGATAAGGGTCGCCATGGTGTCAAGCTGATGGCGGAACATATTGCCGCCGCCCTCGCGGGTCTTGCCGATAAGGGACGTGGCAAGCTGTATGTAGGGAGCCAGATGTGTTCCTTTGAGGCGCAGCATCTCCTCGGTAGTCATATCCCCCCTTCCCTTCCCTGTCCCATGTCCCTGATGTACGCCTCGATACGGCAGGCCCGCGCGAGGGCGTCTTCCAGTTTGGCCTTTTCCCCTTCCACAAGGCCAAGCGGGGCGTTTTTGACGAAATTTTCGTTTGCCAGTTTGGCCCTGAGCCCCGCGATAAACACGCGGTCTTTTTCAAGATCGCGCCCGAATTTTTCCTTCAGGGCGTCCATGTCCAGGGCGCCGGCGACAAACACAAAGGCCTCAAAGACAAAACCGGCCCGTCCGCCCGAAACGCCTATGGCCCCCGCCGGACGGGCATCACCGCCGCCGGAAGCGGCGGTTTCAAGTTCCCCTATACCGGCAAGCAGTTTTACCATTCCCTCGTGCCCTGAAAGCGCGGCGGCCCCTTCGGGCAGAAGGCGGAAGAGGGCGCGGAGTTTTTTGCCGGGAGCCAGTGTACATTCGCTTCTCAGCGTCCGTATCATGACAACCATTTCCTTGAGAAAATCAAAACGCCGCTCCCCTTCGGGATCGGACCGCTCTTCGCTGTAACGGGGATACGGCGCGTTTACGAGAAGGCCGCCGGGCCTGTATTCGGCCGGCAGCTTTCCGTATATTTCCTCGGTAATAAAGGGCAGAAGCGGATGGAGAAGCCGGAGGGATTCCGCGAGAACTTCAAGGAGCACCGAAGCGGCCCTGTTCCTTTCGGCGGGCGGCGCGTCGTCACGGAAGGAAATTTTTGTCGCTTCCACATACCAGTCGCAGAAATCATTCCAGAAATATTCATAGGCTGTCTGCGCCGCGTCGTTATAGCGGTAGGAAAGAAAGGCGCCTTCCATGATCCGGGCGGCGCGGTTAAGCCGGGACCATATCCACCTGTCCAGGGGAACAAGCTCCGGCCGCGCCGGAAGCTCCCGCCCTTCAAGATTCATGAGTATGTAGCGGGCGGCGTTCCAGAGTTTGTTGGCGAATTTCGATCCCATCTTGAACGACTCTTTGCCGACAAGCACATCCTGCCCCTGGGCGCACATGAAGGCCAGCGTAAATCTGAGGGCGTCGGCGCCGAATTCCTCCACGAGTTCCAGGGGATCAAGTCCGTTGCCAAGGGACTTGCTCATCTTGCGTCCCTGTCTGTCGCGCACAAGACCGTGTATGTAAATGTCGCTGAAAGGCGCCTTTCCGGTGAATTCCAGGCCCGCCATGATCATGCGGGACACCCAGAAGAAGATGATGTCGTAGGCGGTAACAAGCGCCGTGGTGGGATAATAGGCCCTAAAGTCGGGCGTATCGCAGTGTTCGTTTTCCCAGCCCAGCGTGCTGAAGGGCCAGAGCCAGCTTGAAAACCACGTGTCAAGCACATCGGGGTCCTGTTCAACGCGGGAAGACCCGCAGCGGGGACAGGAGGAAAGATCCGTCCGCGACACGGAGGTCTCTCCGCAGTCCGCGCAACGCCAGGCGGGAATGCGGTGGCCCCACCAGAGCTGGCGGCTTACGCACCAGTCCCGTATGCTTTCCATCCAGTGCTGAAAGGTGTTTTCCCATTTGCGGGGATAAAACACAAACTCGCCCCTCCGCCATGAGGCAAGGGCCTTTTCGGCAAGGGGCTTCATGCGGACAAACCACTGTTCCGAAAGGCGGGGTTCTATTACCGTATGGCAGCGGTAACAGTGCCCCACCGCGTGGGTAATATTCTCCTCGCGGATAAACCACCCCCCTTCCGCAAGATCGGCAAGAACCTTTTCACGCGCTTCCGCCACCGCAAGGCCCCGGTACTTTTCGGGAACCTCGCCGTTAAGGCGGCCGTCGGGAGTAAGGATGCTGATAACGGGAAGATCGTGCCGTTTGGCAAGCTCCCAGTCGTTGGGATCATGGGCGGGCGTTATTTTGACGACGCCCGTGCCGAATTCCCTGTCCACCCAGGAATCGGCGACTACCGGGATGGTCCTGCCGGCAAGGGGAAGGACCACCATTTTCCCTACCGCGTCCCTGTAGCGTTCGTCGTCAGGATGAACGGCGACGGCGGTATCGCCCAAAAGGGTTTCGGGCCTGGTGGTGGCAAGTTCAAGGAAAGCGCCGCCTGAAGCCAGAGAGGCGTTGTCCGCGCCCCCCGCGCCGGAGGCGAAATAATAGCGAAGATGGTACATCTTCGCGGCAAGCTCTTCATGCTCAACTTCGTCGTCGGAAAGGGCGGTGCCGCAGGATGTGCACCAGTTGACAAGGTAGTTCCCCTTGTACAGGAGATCCCGTTCGTAGAGGCTGACAAACACTTCGCGCACGGCGCGGGAAAGGCCTTCGTCCATGGTAAAGCGTTCCCGCGACCAGTCCAGGCTGGACCCCAGTCTGGCAAGCTGTTTTGAAATGATCGCGTGGTGCTCGTCCTTGACCTTCCAGGTTTCTTCTATGAATTTTTCCCTGCCCAGATCGCGGCGGCTTTTTCCCCTGGCCCTGAGCCTTTTTTCAACCACATGCTGCGTGGCAATGCCCGCGTGATCGGTGCCTGGCACCCACAGGGTACGGCCGCCGCGCATACGGTGAAAGCGGATCACGATATCCTGGAGGCTGTTGTTAAGGCCGTGGCCCAAGTGAAGCACGCCCGTTACATTGGGCGGAGGAATAACCACAACATAGGGAGGGTCCTCCGGCGCGCGGCAGTTTTCCGGCCTGAACGCGCCCGATTCTTTCCACAGGCTGTAAATTCTGTCCTCAAAGGTTTTGGGATCATACGCCTTCGCGAGTTCAACCGCCTTCATCAGCACTCCCCGTAAACTACCGTATAGACGACACTATATACGTTCGGAACAAACAATTCAACGGCGGCGCGGAAAAGGCCGCTTCAACCGGCGTGACCGGCGTGACGGACACGATCCCCCGCGGAACGCCCGGCGGCGCTTCCTTGAGGCGGATACAGAAGCGCCCGTTCAATTTCGTCAAGGGCGCCTTCCGGGGTGGACGCCCCCGCGGCCAGGCCCACCCGTTCATACGTGAAAATTTCGGGGGGAAGATCCGCCGCCTTTTCCACAAGCCAGGCGGGTTTTCCCAGCGAAAGCGCGGCGGCAAGGAGCCCCCTTGTGTTGGCCGAATCCCCGCCGCCCGCGACGACAACGGCGTCGACTTGGGAGGCAAGAGAGCGAAGCGCGTCCTGCCTTTCCCTTACCGCCCCGCATATCGTGTCGATTATTTCAAGGCCGGGAAAGAACTTCCGTATCTCTTCCCCTATGACCTTGTATTCTTCGGGCGTCATGGTAGTCTGCCCCATAAGGGCGGTACGGGCGGAAGGACGGTCCCGGTACAGTTTTCCGGCGGCGGCTTCCGCTTCGGGAACGTTCCCCACAACAAGGCAGGAAGGGGCATAGCCGCGTATGCCGGCAATTTCCGCGTGACGCGCCTGGCCGGCAAGAAAAAGCACGCGGCCCCCGGCGGCAAGGGAACGCGCCTTCATCTGGCCCGCCTTTACACGGGGGCATGTCGCGTCGCGCAAACGCGCTCCGCGCCGTACAAGCGAATCCTCGACGGAGGGACTTACGCCGTGGGCCCGGATAATAACGGCCGCGCCGGAGAGATCTCCCTGGGGATTTTCTTCATCAAGGATTTCAAGGCCCGCCTTCCCGAGCCGCTCCAGCGTACCGGGATTGTGGATAAGGGGCCCCAGGGAATACACCCCGCGCCGGGAAGAACCGGCGGACACGGCGGCGGCAAGCTCCGCCTCCGCCGCCGTTACCGCGCGGCGGACGCCCATGCAGAAACCCGCCACCGAGGCGCGAATCACCTTCATTTATACGGTACGATCCCGCCGCCGCGGGCGGCCTTGGGAATCTCCTTCCCTCAGGCCCTTGCCGCCGAGGGCGTTCCGGCGAGCCTTTTTTTCTCCCGCCTGTTTTTCCGTACCTCCCAGAAGTTCACAAAACCGGAGGCAATGAATATGGTCGAGTACACGCCCGATACCATACCCACAATCAGCGTCAGGGCAAAGTCCTGCATGGAACCGCGGGTAAAGATGTAGAGGGATACAACCGCGAGGAGGGTGGTAAGAGTGGTGATAATAGTCCGGCCCAAAGTCTCGGTAAGGGAACGGTCGAGTATGTCGAGAAACGAATCTTCAGGATAGATACGGCGGGTTTCCCGTATACGGTCAAAGATGACGATGGTATCGTTGATTGAGTAGCCCAGAATCGTAAGAATCGCCGCTATGGTGGTTGTGTTGAATTCCATTCTGGTCCACACCACAAAGCCGACAATAACAAGACCGTCGTGGACTATCGCCAGCACCGCGCCTATGGCGTACTGCGGCTTGAAGCGCACGGAGGAATAGGCGAGGATCAGTACAAGGGTAAAAAAGAGGAGTATTCCCGCCTGATCGGTAAGGTCCTTTGAAAAACGGGAACCCACAAAATCGGAGCGTATCACCACTACTTCTCCCCGGCCGAAACGGCTTTCAAGGGCGGCGGTAATACTGTCTGCGGGCACGCCGCCTTCCCCTTCCGCCCCGGAACTTTCAAGCCGTATCATGTAGTGTCTGTCGGAGGGAACGCCGAGCTGCTGTACCGAAACGGTGCGTTCAAAACCGGAGAGGGCGTCCCGGACATCCTGAATGGAAATCGCCGGGCCGTCCGGGGGAAGAACGTGGACGACATAGGGTTCGCTTCCAAGCTGGGGGTTCCCCTGGGCGTTGTACACAATGCCCGCCGTCGGCTCGTTCCCGTTTCCCGCAAGGGAAACATCAAGCCCTTCCACCGCCCCGCCCAGAGCGCGGGCAATTCCGGCGACGGCGCCGTATTCGGCGTAGGAAAACACATAACGGCCGCCCACCCCGGAACCCGAAACGGTTACGGCGATGCCCTCCCGGTCAAGGGAGATACCGGCGACGCCGCGGCCGGAGTAGGTAACGCTGAACGCAGGCCTGGCAAACTGGACTTCCTCTATAAGCCCGGCCTGAAAATCAATGCCCAAGTTGAACCCGAGAGCAATGTACCCCACGATACCGGCTACAATAAGAACGGCCGAAAAGATCGCCGAGGCAAGGAAAAACTTTGAAAAACGGATAATCTTCATCTACACAGTCTCCCCCGCCCCGCCCGAATTCCGGCGGGAAAACCAGCCCACGGAAACCTGCCGGCTGTGCAGTACGTCGGTGCCGAAATCAAAGATAAGCCGCGAGACAAAGAGGGCGGTAAAGACCGAGGAGAAAACCCCGATGGCAAGACTCACGGCAAAGCCCTGAATGGGACCGGAACCCAGCTGGGAAAGGAACAGCGCCGCGATAAACGTGGTGATGTTTGAATCCATGATCGCCCAGAAAGCCTTGTCGAAACCCGCTTCCACCACCGCCTTTCTGCCCTTTCCAAGGCGAAGCTCTTCCTTCATCCTTTCAAAGATGATCACGTTGGCGTCAACCGCCATGCCTATGGTAAGGATAAAACCCGCTATACTCGGCAGGGTAAGGGTAAAATTGAAGGCCGAAAGGATACTGAACATGATATAGAAGTTGAGAAGCTGCGCCACAACGGCGTTGATCCCCGCCACCCGGTAAAACACCAGCATAAAGGCCAGCACCACGACAATGCCGCCCGCGAGGGCGTACAGTCCCTGGCGTATGGTATCGGCGCCCATGGAAGGACCGACGCTCTGCTGGCTGACAACTTCCAGTTCCACAGGCAGGGCGGCGGTACGGAGGGTAAGGGCAAGGTTGGAAGCCTCGTCGCCGCCGAAGCCGGTAATCTGCATGGTATCCCTGATGGGAGTTTCTATGGTCGGATAGGATTTGATTCTGTTGTCAAGCACTATGGCAAGCTGTTTGCCGACATTGGCGGAGGTAAGTTTGTAGAAGATGTCCCCGCCTTCGGCGTCAAGCACGACGGAAATGGCGGGTTTTCCGTCCCGGTCGCGTTCCACCGTCGCGCTTCTGATGTGGTTTCCGTCAAGGCCGACCTCTTCCCTGATCACGACATAGCGCCCGGAAAATTCGTCAAGCCCGTAACGGTCTTTGCCGTAAACCCCCAGAACCATGGTAGAGGCGGGGATAACGGACGGCGAAAAAAGGTTTCCCTCGCCGTCAAACGTGTCGGTCGGATGCGACTGGTAGTAGACGGCAAAGGCGTCCGTCGCTTCCCCGTCAACCAGATGAAAGGCAAGGCCGCCCTTTCCCATGATGATGGAATTGATCCGTTCGGGATCGGCGGCGCCGGGAATTTCCACGTAGATCTGATTGACCCCCTGGCGGCGTATTACCGGCTCGGTAAGGCCAAAGCGGTCTATCCTGCTGTTAAGGACCTCAAGCGCCCGGTTCATCGCGTCTTCAGGATCATCGTCGGACAGGGTCCTTCCAACCTGAAGGATGATGGAAAGGCCGCCGGAAAGATCAAGACCAAGCTGAACGGCGTTCTTCTGGAGATCCTTCAGGGCAAAAATATCGTCGCGGTATTTTGTTTCTATCGCTTCCAGAACTTCGGTTCTGCCGGAAAAAGCGGAAAGCGTCGTTTTGGCGTTCATCGGCTGCGGCGCGGCCATCTTTGCCCGTTTGTAAATTTTCCGCGCCTCGGGAATCAAAAAAGCCAGATCTTCGGGCACATCGCCGTCCGTCCCCGACAGGGTCAAAAGCCGCTGGAGATCCGCCTGCGCCCGCCGGGACGCGGCTGTCTTTATCTGTTCGCGCGACTGAAGGGCTTCGGCCTTCTTTTCCTCCGGTACAAGAAAATACCACCGTATGCTGGGGAAGAGAAACGCGAAACAAACCGCCAGCACCACAAG
Source organism: Treponema sp. (assembly GCA_031268385.1). Lineage (GTDB taxonomy): Bacteria > Spirochaetota > Spirochaetia > Treponematales > Breznakiellaceae > JAIROE01. Next base: position 8,707 of record JAIRXH010000092.1, read on the forward strand.
AAGGATAACGAACCGGTACCGTTTACTCATTCGGCGTCCTTTGCCGGGGTTTCTTCTTTGTTTTCTTCGATTTTTTCAGGCTCTTTCGCGGCGCTTTCAACAGTGGAGATGGCGCTGCGGCTGAATTCTATCTTGACATTGTCGTCAACCTTGACTATGACGGTCCCTTCCCTTACGCTCTGTATGACCCCGCGTATGCCGCCTATGGTCACAATGCGGTCGCCTTTTTTGAGGGCGTCAAGCATGCGTTTGGTTTCCTTCTGTTTCTTGCTTTGGGGACGTATAATCAGAAAATAAAAAATGGCTATAATCGCCGCGAAAGGCAGAAGGCTGGTAATAAACTGGGAAGGCCCCCCGCTTGCGCCGTCGGCCGCCTGCTGACTGGCCATGAGCAGGGAAAGAAAAAATACGTTCATATCATGACTTCCTTTAAGGATTAAAATTGTCCTGTCAGATTACCACATGCGGGGGAAAAGGGTCAATGGCCTTTGGGCCATTGACTGGGGAGTTTTGCGGCGGGGCGCGTATGCTTCGTGCGGCGCGGGGGCCCTTGACAGAGCCTTCGGCGTCGAAGTACCGTATCTGAAGCGCTATAACCCGGAGCATAAAAATGCTTGACATACCGTTATATTTTGCAATAGTATTTTCGGGGGGGGGGGGGGGGGGGGGGGGGGGGGGGGGGGGGGGGGGGGGGGGGGGGGGGGGGGGGGG
>JAIRXH010000101.1 GCA_031268385.1 Treponema sp.
TTTGCGGAAAAAGCCGTTGCCCTTGGCGCCGTTCTCAACGGTTTTTCGTTGGCGCTCATGCTTACCTGTCAGGGGAAAAAAGTTTTTTTGCCGGGAGACGCCACCCCTGAAAGTCTCTCAGGTGACGCAAAGTTCAGACAGGCGCTTGAATCGGGCGCATTACGCTGCGATGTATTAAAAATTGCCCATCACGGCCAGATTGACGGTGTTACGGAAGAATTTATCACAGCCCTATCGCCTGAAATAATTATTACCTGTAGTTCAAGTGACCGCCGTTATCAGAGCGCCCGCCCCGATCTGTATAGGCGTATCGACACATGGTTGAAACAAAAGCCGGCGTATCTTTTCACAGATGCAATTGATATAGAAGCAAACACGTTGTGTCGAGCGCCTCATTCAGCCGTTGTTATTGCTTTTAATTCAAAAGTCCCTTTGCGGGTATGACGATGGCCTTTTACGCAGCCTGTGATAGTGTTTACCGCCTGCCGGGGGCAACACAGGCATATCTTTCTTTTTTCATCCTCAATTAAAGCAAAACCGCCGTTTCGCGCCATATATACGGTACGCGTATTCGTGAAACGGGGGTAACAATGAAAGGGATCTTCTGGTCAGCCGTTCTGATCGCCGTTACGGCTGTTTTTTCATGCGGCGGCAAGACCGCGGCGGACGTGGATGTGTCCGGTGAGGCGGGTTCTCCTTCCGGTATGGCCGGAGTTCCGGCCGCGTTTTCCGCCTCCATGCCGGAAGACGCCGGATCCGCTTCCGGCGCGGAAGCCGCCGGACCGGACGGCGAAACCGTGTTTAAATCTCTTGAACGGATAGCCGGGACGGAGCGGATGAGCGGCTATGTTCAGGGACTGGCTTTGGCGGAATCGAGGCTCAGGGAAGAGGCGGGCGATTATGCCGGCGCGGCCGTCGCCGCCTACAAAGAACTGGCCTGGCTCTACGGTTACGGCGCCGTCCCCAGGTCTTCCCTTGAGGAAGGCCTCAACAATGTAACGGCCCTGGAAAACGGAACGGGAGAAACGGACGGCGCCGGCATGATCCAGGACGGCGTTCCCGCGGCCAGGGCATTGCTTCGTTTCCTCGCGGAAGATTGGGCGGAGGCGGAACGGCTTCTTTCGGCGCTTCCGGTTTTCAGGGAAGAAGCCGACGGCTTTATCCGCTGGCTGCTTCTGGTCTGCGCGATGGAACGCGGTCCTGTTTTGCCCGAGACGCAATCTTCCTATGGCTCAATCGGGGGCCGCTACGGTCATTTTCCCGAATACTGGTACCGCGGCGCCCGCGCCATGCGGGGAACGCTGGCTGCCGAATACGCCGAGCGCTGCGTAAGCCTTGCCCCGGAGGGGCCCTTTGCACTGGAATGCCGGGGCATTATGGCCCGCGCGCTGGGGCTTGCGGCGGCGGACGGTCCGTCCGTTTTGACCCGCGCCGAAATAGAGCGCGTCATATCCAGAGCCGCGGCCGAGCGGAAGCCCGAATACCTGTCCGTTCTCATGCCGCTGCTTTCGCTGCCCGACAATACCGGCACCCTGTACGCCGTCGGTGCGCTCCGGGCGCTGGGACAGGCGCCGGAATTCCGCCTGTATTTTTCCGCCCAGGCGGCAAAGGCGGGGGGCCGGCTGGCGGAACGGCTGGCCTATATCGTAAGGGGGTAGCGCACATGGCACGCACGTCTTTTTTCCTCCCCGGCGCGGGAATTTTGTCCGCCGCCGTCTTCTGCGCCGTTTCCTGTTCCTCCGGGACGGACGGGGAAACCCTGCTCCGTTACGCGCGGGCACAGTCCCTTTACGCCGAAGGCCGCCTTGATGAAACCATCGCCGGTCTTGAAGGCGCGGATCGTTTTTTTCCGGCGCTCGTACTCCAGGGAAAGGCCGAATATTTTTCGGGAGATCCCCTGAAGGCGGAAAAAACATTCCGCCGCGCCCTGCGTCTCCGTCCCTCGGCGGCCGAGGCGGGACTGTACCTTGCAAGGACGCTTCGTGAGGGGGAAAAGGCGGCCGAGGCCCGCGCCGTCGCGGAGGCGCTTGTCGCCGATGATCCTCTGGACATACGCGCCCTGCGCCTCGCGGCTTCTCTTGAAGACGACAGGGGGCCGGAGGGCCGGGCCGCCGCCTTGGCTTTCCTTGACCGCGCGGCGGAGGCTTCCTCCGAATGCGCCCTCGTGTTCATTGACCGGGCCCGGCTCAGGTGGATAGCCGGAAAGGGGGACCAGGCGCTTGAAGATCTGGAGAAGGCCCGTTCGCTTCTTGTCCCCGGTACTTCCGTGTTCCGCGCCGTTGAAAAACTTGAATCGGCAATCAGGGAGGCCTCCGCATGAAACCGCTGAAATCTAGTTCCGTTTTTTTTGTGTTTTTTCCGTTTTGTTCCGCGCTGTTTTTTTTCGCCTGCATTTCTTTTCCGCCGCAGTGGTACGGGACAGAATCATGGTCAACCTCAAAAGATCCCCGGAATCTTCCTTCAATATGGATTGCCGAAGTGTCGGTGGATTTGACCGGGGTATGGACGGCGGTGGAAAACGAAATTACCGGCCTTGCGCCGCTTGTTTTCTGGGAACAGGGATTTGCCGCCGTCCGCGCCGGTGAAGCGGCGGATTACGAGGCGGATATATGGCTGCGGGAACGGGAATTTATTTCGGGATGGAAGACGCGCCGTTCCCTCGCGGCGGAAGTGCGGATCTGGAAAGCGGGAGAAAGAGGCGGCAAAAACATTCCGCTGGCCGCGGGAAGAGTGACAACCGCCGGGGACGAAAGTTTTTCATCGTCAAAAACCGCCGGACGCATGCTTGCCATCGCAGCCGGCAAAGCCGCGGCGGCATTGCGGGAAGGAGAAGAAAAAAAATGAGAGTGCGCGCCGCCGTTCTGTTTTTGGGTCTCTTCTTTCTGCCGTGTTCCAAAGGGATCTTTGCGGACGGGCTTTCATCCGGGGAAGGGCTCTCTTTTTCCGGCGCCGCCCGGCGCGCCCTGGCGGCCTCGGACGAACTCGGCGGCGAATACGCGATGCAGGCGATTCGTGAGGGAACCTGGATGCTGGGCCGGCGCGCCTGGCTTCCCCGTCTTACCCTGGGCGCGTCCGAAGACGACCGCCTCGCGGAAAACGGCGCCGATTCTTTTGTCAAAAATTACAGCGTCAGCCTGGATCAGCTGGTGTGGGACGGCGGGAAACTGTTGATTGGCCGGCGGCTTGAGCGGATGGATCTTGCCCTGTCGGGGACAAGACTTGAACGGATGGCCGAAGATATTGCCGACTCGGCGCTTGCGGCATACCGGGAACTGCTCTACACAAGGGCCGTGCTGGCGATACGCGCGGCCGCGGTGGAGTCGCTTGCCCGGCAGCGCGCGCTCATCGAACGTGAAGTGGAACTGGGGATCGCCCTGCCTTCGGATCTTGCCGGGGCGGACATTACCCTCGAAGAAAACAGAATAGAACTGGAAGGCCTTGAGATCGATCTTGCGGAAACCGAAAAACGCTTCGCGGAAATTCTCGGCCTTGAGGAACTGCCGCCTCTGGGAGAAACGATAGACACGGGAAGGAAGACGGCGCTGCCTTCCGCTTCCAGGGCGCGATCAATGACGGAAGCGAAAAATCCCGATCTTGCCGAAGAACGTCACCTTATCGCGAGAAAGCAGGGCGAACTGGAATACGCCTCCCTTTCATGGATGCCCACGGTTCGCGTTACCGGAAGTTTCGGCCTGAGCGGCAGGCGTTATCCGCTGACCAGGCAGACCTGGTCGGTGGGAATCAACGTTGATTTTTCATCGCCCTGGATTTCGGGCGCGCTGGGGGGAAGCGCCGGACGGGAACTTCCCTACGACACGACCGCGCGGGTTCAGGGCAGCATGAATCCCCTTCCCGATCCCGCGTCGGGCATGACAAAGCGTCAGGCGGAACTTTCCCTGTCGCTGGAACGGAGGAAGTACATCCTTGCCCTTGAGCGTCTCGGCCGCTCCGCGGAGCAGGGCGTTGAAAAATGCCGCATGGCGGACCGGAAGCGGGAACTTGCCGAGGAAGGCCGCGAGCTTGCGGGGGAGCGTTACCGCCTCGCCGAACTCAGGCGGGAGCTGGGCCAGCTGACCCGCGTTGAATTAATGGAAGAGCGAATTGAATACAGCCAAAAAGAAATAGCCGCGGTGGAGGCCGCCATGACCCTGCTTGCCGCCGAACGGGAACTGGAAAAACTCATGGGGCTCGGTCCGGGGGAACTTTCGCTTTTCGCCAAAGCGGAGATGAAGGGAGGCGGATCATGAAAACATCCCTTTCCGCTTTTTGCCGGACGAAAAAAACGCGGGCGGCGGCAATCGCAACCGGCGCGTTTTTTACCGCCGTGTCGATTTTTTCTTCATGCGGAAAAAAAGCGGAAGCGGAAGCCGCCCCTGCCCGTGAGGTAAAGGCCGCCGTCGCCCTCGTTCGGGAACTTTCCGATGAAACGGGCGGCTTCGGGACCCTCTCGTTTCTTGCCAAATTTGACGTTTCATCTTCACAGGAGGGAACGGTAAAAGATCTTCCCTTCCGTGAAGGCGACGCCGTCCGCCGGGGGGAAACGCTTGCCCGGCTGGAAAATCCGCAGCTGATCCTTGCTGTCGGCCGGGCCGAAAACGCCTACGCCCAGGCAGCGGCCGCCCTTGATCTGGCGCGGTCGCGTCTTGTTGATGGCGGGCTGCAGGCGGAGGCGGAAATTCTTTCCATAGAAAAGACCGAAGCGGAGCTTGCCCAGGCGGGACGTGTTCTGGAAGAAGACAGGCGCAGGCATGAGGATACGGAAAAACTCTACGAGGCCGGCGGTCTTGCCGAAGAGACGATGCGCGAACGGCGTTTTGCCCTGCAGTCCTCGGAGGAACAGCTCAGGCTCATGGAAAGGGAACTTGAGATACGGCGCGTCGGATTCAGGGACGAGGATCTTGCCGGAGCCGGGGAAATTCCCGAAGACAGGGCCGCGCGTATACGCGCGCTCATATTTCTTAGAACCGCCGGGCTCAGGGCGGAACTGGACGCCGCCGCCGCGTATCTTGACGCCGCGGCAAAGGAACTTGAATCGGCGCGTCTTGCCGAATCGGAGCTGATGGTAAGGAGTCCCGGATCGGGAATTGTAGGCGCCCGTTACTTTGAGGAAGGGGAACGGCTCGCGCGCGGGGACAAGATCCTTACCCTCATGGACACGAGTTCGCTTTACGCGCTCTTTCCCCTCAGGGAATCGGACGCGCTGCGCCTTGAAAGGGGGATGCCCGCCTCCGTGGGTATAGACGGGACGGGTGGAAACCACGAGGGCAGGGTGGATCTGGTTTACCCGCAGGCGGACAGTCAGTCCATGAGTTTTCTGGTGCGCGTTTTGTTGACCGGCGCCGCCGGTCTTAGTCCGGGGATGTTCGCCAGGGTCAGGATTCCCCTTGGATCTCCGCGCCGCGCCCTTGTCGTTCCCGAATCGGCCGTTGCCGGAAACAGGAACGGTGAAGGGACGGTTTTTGTGATCAAGGGAAATCACCTTTCCGAACGGAAAGTAACGCTGGGAACGAGCGCGGGTGAAGAAAGGGAAATCCTTTCCGGCCTTGCTCCCGGAGAAGTGGTGGCGGTCCGGCCCGAAAGCGATTTGGGAGAGGGAGACTATGTTACGGCGGTGGAATAGAAACAACGGCGGGGTCCTGTGCGGGATCATCTGCGTCTGTTTTTTTTCGGGCTGCGGTTTTGCGGATCTCAGCCCCATCGGCATAAGCACTGTTCCGGGGGTCATGAACGCGGTGCTTCCCTCCGCCTATAGTCCCGTGATTGTGGCGTTCGGGGCCGTAATGGAAAGAACGGGGGCTGTGGAACTGCTGCGGGTAAGCTGGAGCGGCGGACCGGTACAGGGGGATGTTTCATGGAACGGAAACAGTCTCGTCTTCGTTCCCGCCGCGGGCTGGACGACCGGGGTGCGTTACGAACTTGTCCTTTCAGGTTCGGCCTGGGCGCTTGACGGACGGGAACTCAGGGTGGAAAAGTACCTTCCCTTTTACGCCGTTTCCGCCTCCGGTCCGCCCCTTGTGGAATCCTTTGTCCCGCTCGACGGGGCGTCGGTGGGAACCTCTCCCGGCGAAACCCAAATCCGTATCCGTTTTTCCCGGACCATGGACAGGCTCAGTACCGAAACGGCTTTCACCTTTGAAGGAGCGGGGAAGATGAGCTACACATGGGAAAACGGGGATACGCTGCTTGCGGTACAAAGTGAAAAGAACCTTGCCCCATGGACCGTGTACCGCTGGTCGCTTGACGAGGGCGCGCTGGGAAAGGACGGCGTTCCGCTCGGGAAAAAAACGGCCGGTCATTTTGTTACCGATGGTGATCGTGAAATTCCCCGTGTAACGGCGGTCTTTCCAATGCTGCGTTCGGGCGGAACATGGCTGCCTTCAGGCGGGGCCATTGAAACGGATCTTGGACCGGGACAGGGCATAGGGATCAATTTTAACAAACCCATGGGCGAAAAAGTCCTCCGCCTTTTGTACTTTGATCCGTCCCTTCCGGGAAGGGCCGAATTCCTGTCGCCATCGTCACTCGTGTTTATCCCCGACAGGGATCCCGAGCCTGAGACGGCGTACACCCTTACCTTGGGCGCGGACGCCGAGGATACAGGCGGAATGAAAATGGGGGATGCTTTTACGCTTGTTTTTACCGCGGACATTCCCTTTCTCAGGGTGCTTTCGTTTGCCGCCGACGGCGTTCCCGTTTTTGAGACCGGCGGCGCGGAGCCTGCCGTAATACGGGCGCCGGTGGACAGCGCGGGGGGCGGGGCGCTCCGCTTTACCCTTCATTTTTCCCTTTCCTTTACCACGGAGGCAAAGAAGGAGACCGTGTTCAGGATCTCCCTCGATCCCTTTTTTCCGGGAATACTTCCGCCGGTACATCTCCGTTACGCGAAATGGCTTTCGGACGACAGGCTTCGCATGGAATGGGAAGGGCTTGAGGCCGGAACGGCCCAGGCGCATTACTACAGGCTTACGCTTCCGGGCGGCAAGGGGGGAATAAACAACGGACAGGGGATGTATCCGGCGGGGGACGAGACGCTGTATGTGGAGGCGGTTGAATGAAACGGACTGGTTTGCCGCGCCGCGCGTTGCTGATTCGTTACGCGCTTTTTTGCGTAACCGCCGGGGCCCTGTGTTCCTGCGATTTGCTGCGGGATTCTCCCTTTACGGTTGCCGCGTGGACCCCCGGATCGGGCTATCATTCGGGCCCTCAGCAGATTTCCGTTTCCCTCCTTTTTTCAGGCGATCCCGACATGGCAAGCGTTGAACGGAATTTTTCGCTTGCCGAAGACGGCGTATCGGTACGGGGTTCCTTTGAATGGCGGGGACGGCTGCTTGTCTTTCATCCGCTTGCCCCCCTTGAAGCGAACCGGGATTACACGATAGGCGTTTCCGCGGCCGCGTCCGATTTCCGGGGACTTTCGCTTGACGACGCGTTCTCCGGTTCCTTTACCACCCGTCCGCCGTCGTCAAGGCCTGAACTCGTTTCCATGGACCCCGGTCCTTTCGGAATACTTTCAGGCGAATGGGGAAAGGTCCGCCTTGATTTTTCACAGCCACCCGCGCCGGTTTCCCTGCGGGATCATGTTTCCTTCAGCCCGTCCATGAGCGGCGTTTGGGATGTAGAGGGAAACGCCGCGGTGTTTACCCCCGGCATGAAGTGGACCACAGGACAGCGGTACGAGATACACATTTCATCATCCTTCGCCGGAACAACGGGCCTTTCCATAGGGAAAGACATCACGAGTGTTTTTACCGCCGGCGCCGATACGGTAAAGCCCTTTCTGATCGCCGCCAGGGCGCTTTCCGAAGACGGAAACCTTCGGGATCTTGCGGAAGAAATTCCTGGAAACTATACGGAAAACGCCAATTGGGAAAGTAACACGCGGCTTGTTCTGGTCTTTTCGGAAGATGTCGATACTTTTTCGGTACGTTCCGCCCTCAGCGTCGAAGGAGCGTCCACCCCCGTATCAGAAACGCCGCCGGGCATGGCTGGGGAAATGATCTTCTCGCTTTCCGGGACGCCTGTATGGGGAAGCCGTTTCCTTTTCAGGCTTGGCCCCGGCGTAAGGGACGCGGCCGGAAACGAAAGTGAAAACACGCGCCTTTTCCGCATATACGCGGACGGTCCATGCTCAAAGCCGCCGTCCCTGGTTGGCATGCGCCTTCCCATGGCGCCGGGAAAAGGGGCGGGAGAACAGGAGCTTGCGGTTTACACTCCCGGCGATCTCTTTGCCGATTTGCCCGTTCAAAATGGCGAAGGCCGTTTCCCCTACGGCACGGAAGTTTCCGAATGGGTGGAACTGTACTTCGATACCGCGGAGGGAGCGTCCATCGATCCGCTTTCGCTCATGGAACTCTTCAGGGTGGAAGCCGGCGGCGCCCTTTCGTTTTCTCCCCGCAGCGTGCGGCTGAACGGTTTTTCCGAAGCGGCGCCCGCGCCGGGCTGGGATCAGTGTGAACGCGTTGAAATACGCGGCGTTCTTGTCAACAGTACAGGCGGAGGAGTGGTCAGTTTTATCACCGGAGCGGGACTGCGGGACAGTCTTGGAAACCGGAGCGAAAAGGCCTTCCGTATTTCTCTTTTGAAGTAGGAGCGCATGAAAAACATCGTCACAGCCTGCGTAAAAAGGCCGGTAACGGTGATCATGGGAATGGCCGCGCTGGTTCTGGGCGCGGTTTTTTCCCTCACCTTTCTTCCTCTGGACAGGCTTCCCGCCGTTTCGCTTCCCGGTGTCATGGTGGAAACATCGTATCCCGGCATGGGTGCGGCCGAAGTTCGCTCCCTTGTTACCGTTCCGCTTGAAGACGCGCTGTCTTCGGTAAAGGGCCTTGAGAGGATACGGAGTATTTCACGGGACGACGCTTCGCTCATCAGCCTGGATTTCCGCTGGGGAACGGAAAGCGCCGCTTCTTCGGCGCTGGTCCGCGAGGCGGTTGACGCGGCGTATCCCGCCCTTCCCGAAGGAATACGCAAGCCATCCGTCGTTCCCGTTCCCGAAGGATCTCCCCACGCCGTTGTCGCGGTTTTTTCCAAAAACGGCGACGAACGTTTTGCCCGCGATCTTGCGGAATACGAGATACGCGCCAGACTGCGAAGGATACACGGAGCGGGCCAGGTGATCCTTTCAGGCGGCGCGAAAGACGAGGAGCGCGTAAGGCTCGACATTCCCGCCGCCCTTGCCCGAGGTTTCGGCCCCGATGATTTTGCCGGCCTTCTTTCACGGGAAACCTCGGAAGTTCCCGCTGGAAGCGCCCGCGAGGGGGACAGGGAACTTGTCCTGGTAAGCTCCGCGCGGCCGGCCTCGGTAACGGAGCTTGCGTCCCTCATATTGCCCGCCGGTTCGGGACCCCTCCGTGTTTCCGACACGGCCGAACTGAGCCTTGAAAAGAGCCCTCCCCGCAGTGTTTTTATTGAAGGGGGAAGGACGGGAACCGCCCTTGAAATTTTCAGGCGGCCGGGGGCCAATCCCGTACAGCTTTCGCGCGGCATCGAAAAGGCCGCCGCCGAGGCGTCGTCGCTTTTTTCAAAAGACGCGGAGATACGGATTGTGTATGACGCATCGGGCGGCATACTTGAAGGGGTGCGCGGCCTTGCCGTTTCATTCTGTCTGGGAGCCGCCGCCGTCGCGGCCGCCCTCGTGTTTTTTACCGGAAGGATGCGCTGCGGCCTCCTTGCGGCCCTTTCCATTCCGGTTTCCGCGGCCGCCGGCATCTGCGTTACCGCCCTTGCGGGAAGATCCCTTAACAGCATGAGCCTGGGCGGGCTTGCCCTTGGAGTGGGACTTGTATCCGATACATCGGTGATAGTGCTGGATATACTTGTCAGGCGTTTTGCGGGAAACCGCCGCAGGCCGTCTTTCGAAGCCGCCGGCGCCGCGGCGGCTTCCGTCGCGGGTTCTTCGTTCGCCTCGACCCTTACTACGGCGGTCGTTTTCATTCCCGTTATTTTTCTGCCCGGTCCGCTGGGGGCGCTCTACGGGGATCTTTCCGTTTCGCTTGTTTCCTCCATTGCCATGGGGTGGATCTACGCCCAGTTTTGTCTTCCGTCTTTGTACCGGCTTTCCTTCAACGGGGAAAAAACGCTTCCCTCCGGGGCGTACCTGAAGCCGTACCGGCATCTGCTACTTTCGGCCATCAGGAATCCCATTAAGGTGATGATCGCCGCCCTGATCGCGGTTATTGCGGGAGGACTGCTTTTCTTTGTACGGCCCGCGGTTTTTATCAATCCCGATGAAGCGTCCGAAATTGTCGTTTCCCTTGTCTTTCCCCCAGGTACAGATATGGATCTTGTCGCCGAAGAAGGCGCCGCCGTCTCCCGCGTCCTTTCGGGTATAGAGGGGATACGCGGGGCGTTCGGCAGGGCGGGCGCGGAGGAAGAAGATCAGGGACGCAGGGCCGATACAAATTACAGAAAGGAAGAACTCACGTTCCGCTGCCTGCTTGCGGGCGGAAAAAATTCCGGGGCCGTACTTGAGCGGGTGAAGGAAGCCGTCGCGGAACGTTCCCTTCCTTCTCGTTTTGAAGGCGCGGAGACGGCCGTCTCGTTCCCGGCGGACGCCGCCGAACGAATACTTGGCCTCTCGTCTATCCATACACTGGCGGTCCGGGGAAGGGACGGGCGGGAAGCGGGGGAACGCGCCGGACGGGCGGCGGATGAGCTGCGGAAAACAGGCGCGGCAATAACGCTCCGACCTTCGGGGACGCGTCCCGAATTGAGGATCTTTCCCGACAGGGAAGCGGCCGCCTGGCTTCGCATGCCGTCCGCGCGCATCGCGGAAGTGCTCCATGCCGCCACCGACGGAGTTGTCGCCGCGAGACTTGAAATTGAAGGCCGTTCCCTCAATGTGCGGGTTTCGGGAAAAGAGGGCCGGAGCATAAGCCCCGCTTCCCTCATGAACATGCCGGTTATTACGCCGTCGGGCGTACAAACAGTCATGGCGGTTCTCGGCAGAATGGAACGCCGCGAGGCGGACGCCGCCCTTGCCCGTCTTGACAGAAGTGACGTGGTGTATCTGCACGCCGTTCCCGCTCCCGGAAGGGAAGGGGAATTTGCCGCCGCCGGGGAGAGACTTTTTGGGCAGTTCCGGCCACAGATCTCCCGCGCCGATGAATCGGTTTTTTCCCGTTACCGGATCTCGCTCTTTGTGACCTTGGCGCTGGTACTGTTTCTCCTCTACCTTGCCATGGGAGCGCAGTTTGAGTCTTTCCTCCTTCCCCTCATCTTCATGCTTGCCGTTCCCTTTTCACTCGCGGGGACAGGTCCGGCGGTTTTCATTTCGGGGATGAACCCCGATTCGGGGACCGTGCTGGGACTCGTGGTCCTTTTCGGCCTTGCGGTCAACAACGGCATCGTTCTCTATGAAATCGGCGCGGCGAAAAGGGAAGCCGGTCTTGCTCCCGCGGCGGCGGTTTACCGGGGGGCCGTAGAAAGGTTCAGGCCCGTGCTCATCACTTCGGTGACGACGATACTCGCGCTCTTTCCCCTTGTTGTTACGCCCCTGGGAAATTCCCAGCGGTCCATGGCCCTTGCCATGATGTCGGGGATGATGGTCTCCACTTGTATTACCATCATCGCGATGCCGCCCGTTTTTATTCCCTTCCTCAAAAAAATGTTCAGGGAAAACGGATGAGCGCCTGGTTCGGCAGATGGAAAACCTGCCTCTGCGTCATTATGGGAACGGCCGCCCTTTCGGTTTTCTTTGTTCTTGTACCGGGAACGGAACACGGCGTCGGCGGGCTTTCGTATGCCGTTACGATCCGGCATTACGGCGTTGACGCGGCCGGGATGGAGAGGACCATCACGATTCCCCTTGAAGACGCGCTGTCCGCCGTGCCTGGTGTAAGGGACATACAGAGCATTACCGACAACGGCCGCTCGCGTGTCTTTGCCGGTTTTGACCGCGGGGCTCCGGGCCGCTACGAGGCGGTCCGTGACGCGGCCCAGCGTGTGTACGAGACCCTTCCCCCGTCGGTGCAGCGGCCCGAAATTCAGGGGTCCTCCGGCGCCCGTGTTCCCCTGTGGACCGCCGCGGTGACGGCAAAACCGGGGTTTAAGGGTTCGCTTTCAGGATACCTGGAACGTACCGTAAAGCCGCGCCTTGAAAGCCTTGAGGGTTCAGGCGAGGTGGAAATATCGGGAACGGGGACAAGGGAAATTGCCGTCATCCTGAAACAGGAAAAGGCCGCGGCGGCGGGACTTGCGCCGGATCAGGTTGCCGCGGTCCTGGCGATGAATGACGTTCTTCTTCCCGCGGGAAGGGTGAGTTCCGGCGGCAGGGAAATTCTTGTCGTCGTGGACGGCCGCTACGGCACTGATTCGCGGACGGCGCAGGCGGACGCGCTGGCGGAAGCCCTTGTTCCCATCCCCGGCTTTTCCGCGGTACACCTTAAAGATATAGCGGATGTGTACGAAAGGGACAGGGAACCGGAGATCCTTTCCCGGCTTAATGGACAGAGGACCGCCGTCATTGCCGTTCTGGGAAACGGGGACGGCGTGGAAAAACTTTCCCGCATGATACGCGGGGAACTGGGACGTTTTTCAGACGATCTCGAATTTACCGTTCTGTCCGACCGGGGGGCTGAAGAGATCGCGGCGTACCGTTCGGTTCTTGCCGCCGCGCTGGAAGGGGCTGTCATGGTTGCGCTGGCCGCGGCCCTGTTTACGGCGGGCAGGGAAAAGGGATTCCGCACGGCCCTTGTATGCGCCCTTTCCGTTCCATTTATCTGCCTTGTTTCCGCGGGCCTGCTTTCTTCCGCCGGTTTTTTCCCCGGCCGTTCCCTCATGGGCGGCATTGCCGCCGGTGTCGGTTCCGCGGTCGATACGGCCATCTTGAGCGCCGAAAAATTCGCCCGCTGCGGGACGGCGGCCGAAGGAAAGAAGGCGCTGCGGCGGCTCTTCGTTCCCCTTGTGTCGGGAACCGTTACAACCATCGCCGCCCTCCTTCCGCTCACGGCGCTGCGGACGGACGGCGCCGCTTCTCTTGCCTGGGCCGTGGCCGCGGTAAACGCCGTCTCCCTTGTAACCGCCCTTGTTCTCCTGCCGCCCTTCTTTTTGGGAAACCGGGACGCGGTCCTGCCGTCCAGGAAATTCCGCCGGGAAATTTTCCGCCCCTTTCCTTTTGTGCCGAAGCGTTTTTTCCGTCATGCCGCTCGTGTCTTCGCGCGGCTTCTTGCCTTCGGCGTACGGTTTTCCGGGGAAAGACCCCGGCGCGTGCGCCTTGCCGCCCTGCTTGTTACTGTTGCCGGCATCCTTGCCGTGATCCTCACCGGCGCCGATCCCGGCGTTCCCGCCTCGGAAAATTCGGTCTATGCCCATGTGGAATTTGACGGTGGTCTCCGTGTGGAGGAAGTTGACCGGCGTCTTGCGGAATTTGCCGAAAGCCTCATGGCGGCGGCGGAAATCAGAACCGTGCAGACAGGCGCGCGTACCGGATCGGGTTCGGCGCTTGTTACATTTGATCCCGAAAAAAACAACGCGGATCGTGTCAGGGAGGCGGCCCGCACCGTGCGTGTATACGGCGGCTTTGTGTATTTTCCCGAGACCTCGCCGGGGGAACGCATCTGGGAGATCTCCGCAAGCGGTGATGACGGGGAAAAATGCCGGGAACTGGCGGCGGAGGCGGCCGCCCTCTGCGCCGGCCTTCCCCTGATCCGGGAAACGGTCCTTAATTTCAAGGATGGTCCCCGGCGGCTCACCTTTATTCCCGACAGGGAAAGATTGACCGCGGCCGGTCTCTCTTTTTACCGGATGGCGGAAACCGCGCGGCGCGGAGTACACGGACAGGTTGCCTATAAAAAAACGGGAACGGACGGGGAGATCGATGTACGTATAAGGGGACATGGTTCAGACGGCGGAGGCGTTGATTCAGGCGGCAGGGCGGGCGCGCTTTCGCGGGAGGAAACGGCGGGACTTCTCGTAAAAGCCCCGGACGGAATCCTCGCCCTCGATTCGCTTGCCGTGATCCGTGAAGACAGTGAGCCCGCCGGCATACGGCGGGAAAACCGGAGGAGGACGGCTTCCATTTCCATACGGACAAAACCCATGGACCCCCGCCGTGTCCGGGAAGAAGTCATGAAGGCGCTCGGGAAAATCGATCTGCCTCCGGGTTACGCCTTCGAATTTGACCGCGAGGCGATAGAGGCGGCGGAAGCCCTTTCCGGCACGGTCCTCTCCTTTCTTCTCGCGCTCCTCTTTTGCTATATGGTTATCGCGTCGGTTAATGAATCTTTCACCGTTCCCCTCGCGGTCCTTTCCGTAGCGCCTCCTTCCATGGCGGTTCCCGCGATTGTCCTCGCCGTTTACGGATCATTCAACGCGTCGGTAGCGTGCGCCTTTGTGGCCGTTACCGGCATGTCGGTAAACGCGTCTGTTCTTGTCGCCGGGGAAATAAGGGAGACGGCGGGTGTGTACCGCGCCGTAAGGAACATTTTTCCGGCCCTCATGGCCACGGCGGGGACCACCATCGCCGGGGCGCTGCCTTTTTTGTTTCTCAGGGAAGACGCCAATGCACTCATGAAAATGCTGGCGCTTGTCACCGTGCTGGGTGTGGGAAGTTCCTGCGTCTTTTCTCTGGCGCTCCTTCCGGGGATGGCAAAAAAATCCGCCTTGAACCGTTTTCATTGAAGCAAAACAGGCAGTACGCGCCATATACAGATAAACGCAAACGGGGAAGTTCCGCCTGTGCGGAACGGAATTTTGGTTTGGGGCGCAGTCATGTCAAAGAAAAACGCGGCCGGTGTTTTTTTCCCGGCGCTTGTTTTGCTGTTTCTGGTTTTCCATCCGGTCTTTTCAGAGACAAAACCGGACGGGGAAGAATTCGGCCGGATTGTCGACGATTACCGGGCTGTTTTCGATTATCACTTCAGCCGGGCCGACAGGGAACTCAATCCCGAACGCTGGCTGGAAACGGCCCGGCGGGGCGTGGATCTGGCAATAGGCGCGTGGGAGACCATGGCCGCCGAATTGACCGGAGACGCCGCCTTCCGTTCCGAAATGAGGGAACATCTCCGGGACTGGGGCAAAGAAGAACTGGAGGAACGTTTTTCCCGGTGGCTTCTCGGCCGTTTTTTTGGCGGCGCCCTTTCCCGTTCGGCCGAAGGAACCGCGGCGGCGGTGCGGGAATCGAACCTCCTTTACACCTATCATCTGGATGAGGAAGGGAACATCCTGTACGACGAAGCCACAGGCGATCCGCTTGTGATACGTCCCGGCGAAGGTGATTTTCTTCAGGATCGCCGGGATTGGCTCCTCATCCCCGAGGCAAGTTTTGAACATGAGTCGGCCGTGTACGAAGACACGCTGGCGCGCCTGTTTCCGGAACTGCTGGCGTTCATTCCCGGCGAGGACCGCGCTTCCTTTGAGGAAAAACTTTCGCGGCTGGGCGTTCTCGCGCCCCTTGATTTGCGGAAGGAATTTGAAAATGTTGTCGCGCGGGAAGAGCGCCTTTTTACCGCCCGCAGAACCGGGGACGTGTGGAGCCTGAGGAGGAAAAGCGATGACGAGGCCGCGTCGGCCGTCGCCGCGCGTATTATAGGGGAAGCGGAAGAGATATGCAGGGAAGGCATAGCGTCCCTCTCGACCCGTATCGAGGAGGCTTCCGCCGGCGCCGGGGATCTTGCGCTGGCCGGAAATGAATGGCTGGAAGAATACCGGGAGCAGTTTAACCGCGGGCTTAAGGCATGGGAAGACGCCGAAGAACGCTTTTTCATCAGCCGCATTGAATGGGAGCAGGAAGCGGGCATTCTATATACCGAAGGGGAAAGCGCCTGGACTGCCGCCTATAATCAGTTTGAGGCCGAGAGGCAAAAGTGGGAGCGGAATGCCGCCGCGCTCTTTGCGTCGGGAGAGACGCTCTTTTTGAAGGCTTCGGAAAATCTCGAGAAGTCCATAAAACAGGCGAAGGCCGAATTTGAGAAAGACGCGGCGCTGCGTACCGAAGCCGGCGCGGAGCGCGCGCGGGCTTGGGTTGACATGTACATTACATCGGGCGGCATGGTCGCCTCGGCGCGGGAGAACATATCGTTCTGGGAAAACTGGACGGGACAGGAGAATGTAAAGAAACAGGAACTTGAAACATGGCGGGGTATTTACAACGCCTATATAGGCAAGGCCCTTGAAGCCAGGGAGGCGCTTATACGCGATTTCGGCATCGTGATGGGGAAGGGCTCTCTTGCCGATGTGCTTGCCGAAGGGGTATCAAGCGAAGACTTCAATCTTGACGAGTATCAGGTTGAACTGATACGGGCCAGGGCGGTCGCTTCCTATTGGGAAAAACGGTTTGACATTGCCATGGCGGTTTCCGCCTACGCGGAAGAATTAACCGCCGGCAGAATAACCGACGCGGAAGGCGTCAAGGCCTGGGAGAACGCGAAGGATGCCTATGACAGATCGCTTGCGTACTACGAAGACGCGGTTGAAAAGCTCGGAGCCGCCGGAACGGAGACGGCCGGAGCCATGGAAGTCCTTGACAATGCCGCCCGGCTGCTCAAAGAATCGGACGCCAGACTCGAGGGAATGAACAGGGAATATTCCGTCCTGTCGGCCGTTCTTGCCACCGGAAAAGCCTCCTACATACAGCAGGAACTTACATCAAGGTACATGAGCCTCCTTGACGAATACGGGCTGCTTGATGTTTCCGGGGAACACGCGGCGTATCTCCGTTATCTTGAATACGGTTTCAAGCTGGGAGTTTCCCGTGAGAAGGAAAGCGCGGGGGAACTTCTCAAGGCGCTTGTAACGGGAGACGGGGGCAAGTCCCTTGCCGTTCTTGAAAGTGAGGCAAAGGGCATCGCCATCATTAATGCCGGCAGCGGTATTCCGCAAATCATCGATGGATACGGCATTCCCCGCGACAATCCGTATTACAAGGCCATTGAAGAACTCCTTGCCCTCCGTTCCGGCGAGATTGCCGCATCCCCCGGATCGGAAGATGAAATAAACGGACGGTTCGGAGAAATAATTTCACGCATGGTTGTCCTCGCGAAATCCGCGGCCGAAACGGATCTTGTAATACGCATCCGTTCGCTCGATCTCTTTACCGCCGCTTCCGGCGCCGCCTGGTACTTCAGCGGCCGCCTGCCTTCGGCGGACGAACGGAAGGCGTTCGAGGCGGCGGATATGGCGGCCGTTCTGCGGGAAGACGCCGGCCGCGCCTTTACCGCGCTGCTTGAAGCGCGTCTTTCCCTTGAACTGGAAGGACTTGCCTGTGTTCTCGAGAGGGGAACCGGAAGCGGAGAAGGTGAAACGCTTGCGCGCTTTTTTTCCGGCGACGGGGAGGACGCCCAAAAACTGTACGAAATTCTTTCGGCCCTCATGGAACGTGTAAGGGAAGATCCCGGCGCCTTGTATACCGGCGATGAAACGGAAGACGGCATACTTGACATGTTTATTTTCGGAGGCGGTTTTCTCCCGTCGTCGGCGTATCTTGAAGCCGAAGAGAACGCCTGGCGTTTAAGCAGCGGACTCCTTGAGGCGTTTCTCCGCTATGGTTCGTCGGCCGCCTTTGCCGGGGCGGATGCCTGGCATCGTTTTACCCTGTCCCTTGGGGAATCATTCGAAAAATTCGGCATTGAAACTGCCGGCGGTATGCTGCCCGGCGCCAAAACCGCGGCGGAAGCGGTGATGAACCGGGAAGGGGATCCCGGCGTCCTCGCCGCGGAATTTTTTGAAGCCTTTGATGATTTGTCTTTTCTTCCGCAGTGGCTCAGGGATGAAGCCGAAGCGTGGAAACTTTCGCTTGTGGAATATATGGCCGCCCTGGCGGTTTATTCGGGCAGAATACATGAAGACGAACTGGAACTTCCAGGCAGGCGGCTTGAAGAAATTGAGGCGCGGCTTATGGAATTGGCTGTTTCCCCGGAGATTTCGCAGGCGTCAGGTCAGCGGGAACGCGCCCTCTACGACGAATTGTACGCCGCGCGCGGCCCGCTTTATATTCAGAGCCTGTTTGCCGAAGCCGCCGGCCGCTGCATCGCGTTCCTCTCCGCCGGGCAAAAATCATGGCGCGAGTATATATCCGAAGAATACCTCGGGCATATCGAGGATCTCATTCCCGGCGCGCCGGGCCGGATGGAAACACTGCTCATGGATCTGTCTGTCCAGGCGGAAAGGGACACGGAGAAACTTGAAGCCGCGTTTTCAATCCATTCAGGCGGCATTGCCGGGTATTACGACGATACTCTTGCCGCCGCGGCGGCCCTTTACGCCGAAGATCCGGGCAGATCCTGGGATGAAAGTGTTGTTTGGAAGACGCCCTATCTTCTTGCGGATGATTACAACGCCGCCCTGAGTGAGTACCGCTGGCATCTTCAGTATGAAAAGGCGCTTCGCCGTGATTTGGAAAGTCTTGGCGCGGGCTATGATTATTTCGGACTGGATATTCAGGAGACAAGAGACGCGATGAATGTCCTTGAATCGAAAATGGCCGCCGAAAAGAACGTCTTTGAAAATCTTTCCGCCCTGTATTCGGACGCGGCTCTTCGTTTTTTACAGACGGGAGCGGCCTACGACGCGCTGTATTCCCTTGCCAAAGATGCCTACACGGACATGGAAGAAAAACGCTTTCTCTACGACAGGGAGGACGCGGTACGAAGATGGGCGTCTACCGCCTATCTGGGCATTGATCATGATGAAATTGAAATATCGAGGACTTCGCTTGAAAGGGCAAGGATCGTGCTTGCCGTACTTTCGGAACTTTATAACGAAGGCGAGGAACGGCGTCCCTATGAAGATGAAACCTACGAAAAACTTTACGACGAATACCGGAAAAGTTTTGAAAGGATGCTGCTTTCACTGCGGGCACAGGACGCCGTCAACGGCGCCCTGTTGAAGGAGGCGGAGAAACTCGATGTCCGCTATGCGCAGTATACCGAGTGGCTTCGTATTATGCAGGGGAATTTGAATTACGCGGAAACATACCTTTCTCCAGCCGACAGAAGCGCCTGGAAACTGAAGGATCTGGTTACCGTCAGGGAAGACGGAAGGCTCGCCTTTTCTTTTAACGGCATAGACGCGCAGCAGGCCGCGGTGCTGTCGTCGTATTTCACGGCGGATAATTTTTTGAGCGGAGAAAACAACGCCGCGTCTTCCTTTGAAGAAGCGATCCGGGGATTAAACACGAGAATGGTTTTTTATTTCAGCGATCCCAACAGATACCAGTTGTGGGCACTGGCCCGCGATTTTCTTGTCAGGACCCTTTACGCCGCTTCCGGCATACCGTATCTGGGCGCGCAGTACGATTCGGCGGACGCAATGGCGCCGGGTACTCCGCTGGGCAACATCTATGTCGCTGAAAAGGGCGATGAAATATGGCGTCACGCGTACAGCGCCGAACTTAACGTCAACGCGATGCAGATCACCGCGTGGAATTCGCTGTCGGCGGAAGAACGGGCCGATCTGGAATTTTACACCATACTCACCCTTTCGGGCGGGGGCGGAAACGAACGTTCGTCCTTTTCAAAAGTATCCGCGATGACCAAATACTTTATTGTGTTTAACCATGTGAATTATCAATACAATCATTACAGGGAAAACGCCGGCAAATTCGGCATCGGATTTCTTTTCAACGCGAGACGGGACAGGGCCGCGTATGCCTTTATCCGCGTAATTGTTCCCACGCTGGAATACCAGTCCAGGGTTCTCGCGGGCAGCTATGATTTGAAATTTACCGTTACGCAGTTGAACAATTCGCTTGGCGGGTATCTTGATTCCTGCAAACGGATTCAAACGCTTAACGGGGAAAACAGCGGGGGAGTTGACTGGGAGGGCATTTACGCTTCCCTCAACGCCGCAGACGTTTTTACCGCCGGGGAGATAGACAGGCTGCACGAATTCTGGAATGACATGATTTCCCGGATCGGCGGAACGTATGTAACGGTTCCCGAAGCGCTTGAACGGCTTGCCAGGTGGAGCAGGGGAGAAAAAGAAGATATCAAGAGCGATCTGGAAGCGGCCTGGAGGGAAGACGAGGAAGAACGGCTCCTTCATGAAGCCGAATTCAGGCGCGCCGCCGAAAATTTTATCACGGAAGGAGGAGACACCGCCTCCCTTGCGAACGCCGCCGCGGCGGCGTTCGGGGCGTCAGCTCCGGCCCGCAAAAATCATCTGGGAAATCTTGAAGGCGTTCTGATGAATGATCTTGGCGGTATAACGGAAAACGGATCGGGTTACCGTAACGAGTACAGTTCCCTTGCCGAAGAATATTCGGCGCTCATCACCCGTTCCTATGCTTCGCGCCAGTACGCCGAGCTTGCCGCGAGGGAAGCCGAATGGAACGAACAGCGCCGTGACATAGCGGAAAAATATTCAGCCTGGAAAAAATCGGCGTCCCTTATCCTTGAACGGGGCAGGTCGGACTGGAAAGCGGGCGTCGAAAAAATGCAGGAAGCGTTCAGCCGGTGGGTGGAAAATTACGCCGGGGAATATGCGCGGATCAACGACTCGTGGAACGCGGCGTATCTTGCCGGATTGCGGGACAAAGAAACCTGGCTTAATCAGGCGGCTCTGGCCGCCGAAAGGGCGTCAACCGGGGCGGCGCTTGCCCTTGTGGGCGATGACGCCGAAATGATGGTCAGAACCATGGACACCCGTATTCCCGCGGGCTTTTCGGCGGGTGTCGCTGAAACAGATGCCGGCGGCGTTTTGGGCGGCCTGCTTGACGCTTCGGGTATACGGAACATGGCGGATGCGCTCTCTTCGCTGAATGGGGCGTCAGGTACTCTTGCCGTTTATGCAAGGACCGGTCTTGGAGGACTGGGCGTCTGGGATTCGGGCGCCGCCGGGGCCGCCGCGTCGCGGCTTGCCCGCGAATCAAACGCGGAGCTGGCAGTCCGGGAGTCAAGACGGCTTGCCGCTTCCGCGCGGCAGGCCGCCGATGACGCGATCCGGCTTCTTGGGGAAAATGTCGAGGAAGCCAACAGATCCTTCAGAAAAAACACGGATGAAATGTTTGTGCTGGGAAGTCAGTGGATGAAACTCGGAAACAAATATGTCAAGGATATTATTGTCAATTCAACCCTCTTTCAATCCGTCATAACGGACAGGATAGAAATTGCCGGATACATGGATTATATTTTCGGTTCCCCGGAGATACAGACAAATTTAAGCGAAAGTTATTTGGCGAATCTCGGCGCCTTCGCGATTCAGGGCCTGATTCAGAATGCCTATGATGAAATCGAAGCCCATGCCGCCGAAATATTCGGCTATGGGGAAGACAGAAAACTCATCAGTCCAAAAATGCAGTTCCTGTCACTGGAGGAACGATACCAGGAGCCGGGAAAATTCGGCGCCCATATAGGATACATACCCCTTGTCAACAAAAATTCGGGGGGAAATCCTGATGTAATGTTTTTCGACACGGGAAGCGGCGAGCTTGGAAGACTCATGGTTGCGTATCAGTATTGGGAGGTGAAGGATCTCCAGGGCGTTTCCATGATGAATCTGGCGATCTGGGATAAACCCCTCTGGGATTCAAGGGGAAGTTTTTTCAGCGCCCCGACTATACGGGATACTTTTGAAATTGCTTCGCAGGCCGGCGCGGCGCTTGTGGCTACCGCAATGGCCGTGGCTTCGCCCTTCACCGGTTTTTCAAGTCTGGCGGCCGGTGTCGCGGTAATGGCGGCCGCCATTACAACGGTAAGTGTTGCCGATGATTTTGTTTTTGCCGCCCTTGACACGGCCTACGGATACAAAAGCTTTGGTGAGGCCGCGTTTGAATTCGGCAAAAAGGCGCTTGTTACCGGGGCGTCATCCGTTATAGGCGGCGTCTTCGGCGGTGTGCCGGGACTGTCGCAGGGTCTTGCCGGCGCGGCGGCATCCCGGACTTCGGGTACGCTTGCCGGACTTGCGGGACGGACTATCATGTCTGGGTATCAGGCTGCCGCATCCGGCCTTGTCACAAGCGCTCTTGGCGGTATACAGTACAGTCGTGAAGGCGGCTGGTCCTATTCGACGGAGGCCTTCAGGCAGGGTTTGGGCGGAATGTCCGGCGTCCTCTCGGCAATGGCGGGGACGGCGGTAGCGGGAGGCGTGGGCCTGCTTAACAGCGGCGTGGATATAAAGACCGGAATGAGCAGCCTGGAAGGATTCAGTTCATTGAATCAGTGGCATGTGGGAAAATTGAACGGCCTCCTCGGTGGTCTTGCCTCTGAAAGTGTCAACTATGCCTTTAGCGGCGATTTTGCCCTGAATTTGGCAAACGCCAATCTTCTTTTGGGCGGCAATTACGACGCCGGTCTTCTTGAAATGCATGTCGGGGACGGCTTTGGCATGAATTTCGGCACGACCGGCGCGGACATCAGCCCCCAGCAGCTTTATGCCTCCGCCCAGGGCGCCCTTGTCTGGGGCGTCAATATAGGCATAGATATTTTCTCGGATAAAAACAACTTTGACGCGAAGGCTGCCCTTCGTGCGCAATACGGCTACGGCGGGCAGAAATCCAAAAAACAGCTTTGGAATCTTGTTACCGGAAAAGACACGCTGTTGACAGGCAGCGGTGGTTTTGGGGCGGAGACTGAAATAATAGACGGCAGAAGAACGGTTACCCTGAATGGATACAGGGAAGGCATGAGCGCGGCTGAACAGATGGCCCTGGCGGTTGTTCTGGGACACGAGGCAGGCCGTGACGGCATCGTCACGAGTGATAATTACCTTGAAACGAGAGGCGCCGTTTACGAACACACCCAAATGGCTCTGCGCATGCTGCAGGACGGCCAAAACATTGCCTTCAATCAGAATCTTGTCGACGATCTTTATGCTTATGTTTCATCAAACGGAAACATGAACGAATTTAACGCATACGTTGACAACAATTACGATTCCAGCGGGGATTATTGGCTTTTAAAAACCGATGGGACACTGGTTGATGATGAATCGGCGGATCTTCATTGGGAGGCGGTTAATAAGGGAACCAAAGAAGATCCTGTTTATAAAACGATCATGTCATTTAAAGGTATGTCCAAAGAAGAAAGTTTGGTAGCATTATTGGGTGGGAATGAAAATGCCTTACAGATGTTGCAACAGAATGAGATTTTTTTTGACGGAAATATTAACGGTCAAATATTGGGGAGCCTAATAATTGACAATTTTACCGATGTAACAAGCGGTGTCTTGAATATTCCATACTCTCAATTACATTTGAATAAGGACTGGCAGGGGATCTATGAATCATATATAGCAAATGAAACCTTTTTTAAAGGAAATACTTGGTTTTCTGGCAGAAAAGATTTGCTAATTGCTGCAAATCTTGGTGATAAACTTACAGAATATTTGGAATATTATTCACTATTATTTGAGCCGTTGAAAACAGAGCTTCCCTTGGAAGGAACGAGTTATGAAAATGATCCTTTGGGTTATTTAAAGGCAAATACGAGTGTTTTTACCTATCCTGGAGAAACTCCTGTTAGAATTCATAATGACATGATAGATGATCTTCACGCAGCGTACAAGACAATAAAGTCTCATGTGACAGGCGCTCTTTCACCTGGTGCCATTCCGAGTAATGCGGCAGGTTTGTCTATCAGATTTATTAATAATGATACGGTTGATTCTCTTTATTTAAGCGATCATGCAACCGGCCATGCCATTGATTATGATCCTAAAAATAACGGGCAGTATTTTATTGAAAATTATGCCAGAACAAATAAGGACTTTAATGATTATTTGTTTAATAAGCTTGGAATTCTTCAAGAAAATGCAAAGGGCTGGGCTGATAATCAAAAATTACTGCAGTTATATCGGAATTATCAATATTATGTTAGAGATAATCCCTTGTTATCTAACACAGTGACGGACGACGATTTATACAAAATTCCTGAACTAAATTTCTTGTTTAGTAAAACATTTACAGAAACCATGCGAAAATATTTTGATTGGGGAGGAGACTGGTGGCCGCAAAAGGACTATATGCATTTTCAGAAAAAATAATTCTGGTATTTTTGATTATGTTTGTTTCTTGCTCAAACAAAGAAGAAGATGTTACCAAAGGTAGCGAAACATTGTTGCCGATTGGTGATAAAGAAATTAATTCGGAAATTTCTGTTTTGAGCGATGATATTTTTTTTCAGGGAGAATTGGAAAATATCGGTGAGCTCTCTTTTCCGAAAAACCGTCTTGATATGACTTGCAGAGTAATCACGAAAAACGGAAAATTATTTCTTTCAAATGACAATATTGTTTATACTTACTCTCCTGAATTACATCGTTTTACCGGTATTTATAAAGTAGATGGCTTGGAGGATATTTTGAAAGATCGAATTGTTATGGTGTATTATTATATTGTAGATAATATCTTTATCAGATATATAGAAGGCAAGAAACCAATTCCTAATGCAAATGTGGCAATATATAGAAACAAACAGGGGCTTTACCTGTCTGTACGCAAAGAAATGTTTTCTAAAAAATATAAAATAATCCAGAGCAGCGATCTTGTTAACTGGATTCCTGTCGGCATAGAACAAAGAGCGCCAATCATTTTATTTGAAAAAGGCGGATGCGTTTTTGCATTGACAGGTTCGGCTTATGAAGAGGATGTAAATTCGGACCATATAAATTTCCAGACTTCAGAGATATTGGATATTAGTGATATAAATAATATAACGCTATATCAAAAACTTGATTCTCTTGTATTAAATCCGGGAAACGGAATTTTCTATGGACATATGACCGAAGATCGTGAAATAAAAGGGGTATATCAACTGGATGATCATCTGTTTATTCGAACTCTTCGTAGTTTTGAAGATGGATGGTCCAATTGTGAAATTACAATAAATATAAATGATTTTTCTTTTAACTCAAAGAGCAATAAAATACCGGATGCTGAAGATGGGATGTTTTTTGAGCAGCTGGTGAAAGTGAATGATGAATGGAGATTGTATGTTTTTAAAAAGAACGAAACTTGCATCATAGATCCATTTATATCAGATGGAGATAATATTGTTGAAATATCAGAACCTGTAAAAGAAATATGGGAATGAAATTTTGTGAGGAATGTATATTAAAGTTGTTCAACATCTGAAGTTATTGAACAACTCTAATATTTGATATTTTGAAATCGCCTCATCATAACGAGCGGAGTATCGCCCATAAACGCCGAAACGCACAAAATGAAGGACCACATATAAGTATTTTGGGCGCTAAACGGGTATGAGTGCCCCTTATTCGTCAAAGTCCAGTTTCATGTCAAAGGGCAGAGTAACCCAGGGGCTGTCTTCTTCCACGAGAAGCTGCTCCATCCCTTCTTTTAACTCTTCGTATTCCTCCAGCCCGCCCCAG
>JAIRXH010000105.1 GCA_031268385.1 Treponema sp.
GAGGTAATAGTCCCTTACGGTACCACTCTTGCGAGCCTTACGCCCGAAATCCTGTATAAAGGCGCTTCGATTGCGGGGCCGGGGGTTTCGCATAACCGGCTTCCAGGCGCGGACACAACCCTGGCGCTCACCGTAACAGGCTCTGCGGTAGACTTTACTACTCCTCAGCTCTACACGGTAACAGCCGGGAATGGCCAAACCAGCCGCTACACTATTACCGTCCGGGAGGATGACAACAACGTAAAACAGATCACCGCGTTTTATTTTACCGCCCCCGCCGCGGTGGGGGTCATTGACGAGGGTGCCAAAACCATTACCGTGCAGGTTCCCTCCGGGACAAACCTTGACGGCCTTGCCCCCACAGTCGCCTATAAGGGGCGGACCTTGAGCCCGGCTTCCGGTACGGCGCGGAGTTTCAGTTCACCGGCGGTGTACACCGTTACCGCCCGGAACGGTACGGTCCAGCCCTACACGGTGCGGGTAATTCCCAAACCGGCAAGCACAAAGGAAATAACCGCCTTTACCGTTCCGGGAGCCATAGAGACGGTAATAGGCGCGGCCGCCGATCCCGGCGGATACACGCCTGTTTCGATAACCGTGTCCGCCCTGACCAACATAACAAGCCTGCGGCCCGTGATAACCCACACCGGCGTTTCGATTACCCCGCAGGGGGGAACCGCCCAGACGGCCAATCCGTATACCGACAGTCCCCGGAATTTCAGCGTTCCCCAGACCTATACGGTCACGGCGGAAGACGGCAGCGTCAAGAATTACGCGGTTTCGGTGCATGTCGCCGGGAGCGGCGTAAAGGTCATTACCGGCCTTGTGTTTGAATCGGTTCCGCTTTCAGGTGGAGGGACGGTGAAGGTAATCGCCCAGATAGATCAGGATACCCATACCATAGAGGCGCTGGTTCCTTCCGACGCCGATGTAGATGGAGACCCCTCCTTCGCGGCCACCATTACATATTTGGGGGGATCTGCCGGGTACGCGGGGACGACTTCCGGGGGAATCCCCACGGACACGAATACCGCGCCCCAGGGGCAGAGCGGCGCCTCGTACACGGATCTGTCAAGGGCTTTCAACACCACCGGTTCTTTTTTCTACACAGTTACGGCGGGGGACAGTACCACCCAGGAATACAGACTGAAGTTCACCAAAATTCCCCGTGTTACCATAACGTACGAGGCCATTGTGGATGAAAAATTCATCACCGAACGTTTTGATCAGAAGACCGGCGTATTGACGGTAGAGATAATTCCGATTCATACCGACAGGACACCGCTTGGCCTGTACGATTACACAGCTCCTTACCAGTGGTATGTTGACGGCGTTTTGCAGCCTGTTTCCGCGGCGCAGTATTCCCTGTCCCTTAGAACCACGGATTTCCAGCCGGGACAACATGAGGTGGTGGCGCTGGCGACCAGAACAGCCGACGGCAAACACTACACCAACAAGCTGTTTTTCTCTTCGGCGGAATAAAGGGGGAAAGAAATGAAAAAAATTGGCGGCATATTTTTTCCGGCGTTTTCCGCCTGCATTGTGACGGGCCTTCTTTTTATGGCAGGCTGTTCCGCCATGTTTCTGGAAGATCCGGCGGCGTTTCCTGTGGTTTCCCCAAGTTCCGCCGTTTCCGGGGGCATCCTGAAGGTTTCCCTGGCCGGCGTCAACGTTGGCGCTTCCCGCACCATGCTTCCCCTTAACCCCGTGTTTACAAGGTACGAACTGGAATATTCAGGCCCCGGCACGGGCGCCGTTTCCTTCTACAACAGCGCGTTTCAGGTAACCCTGCCGGCGGGAACCTATAACCTCACCGTATGGGGCTACGAAGGGGACACGCGTGTCTCCAAAAGCGAGACGAAGACAAGTATCACAATACTCTCCGGGGGCTTTGTAGGAGAGTCGTTTACCCTCAAGCCCTATATGAACGGCGGCGCCAACCCGGAAAACGGTACGTTGAGCTATTCCCTGAGCTGGGACGGCCTTTCCCGTATGCCCTGGCGGGCCGAACTTCTAATAGAAACGTTCGCCGATGCCGGCGGAACCCTTGCCGATCCGCCCCGGCCGATCACGCACGATCTCATTCCCCCGGAACTTGTTCAGGGTTCCGATCCGGGGACCATTCTGCTTTTGCAGCAGGATACGGCCCTGGTCAACCTTGCCGGTTCCCTGGCGCTCCCCCCCGGGGAGTACCGCGTTACCATGACCGTTACCATGGACAAGGGCGGCGTGACGACGCCCCGTACGGATATTGCCCATATCTACTCCAACCTTACCACATCCGCCCCCTTCTTCTACGGCGGCGGGGATCTCTATATTTCCAACACCAGCCCCGATTCGGGGGCCAGTTTCATTACGGGCTTTACCTTTACCGAAACCCCCAACGCCACCACGGTGATAGGCTCGGAGCCCGGCGTTGACGGTACGCGGATGATCATGATCATGGTGCCTCCGGTCCCGACCCCGGACACGTTTCTTGCCGCCCTTACCCCTATCGTAACGTGCGCGGAGGGTTCCTTTATCACATCGCCTGTGCCCGCGACACAGCCAACCCAGGCAAGTCCCAATCCCGGCTACGGACCGATGGATTTTACCGGTCCCATGATCTGGACCGCCCAGGCAAAGAACGGCGCGGTTCAAAAGTACACCGTGGTGGTGTCGGCGAAGCCGGTTAATCTGGATAAAAGCATAACGTACCTGTTTTTCAGGGATTACGCCGGTTTTCCGGGGATCATCGATCAGGATGCGGCTACAATCAATGTAACTCTGCCGTTTACCGCCGTTACCTCCATTACCCCTGTCGTCTCGATTATAGGACAGAAGGCGGCCAGCTTTGATGGAAGTTCCTCCCCTGGTACTAATGATACACCTATATCCGGTACCACGTTTACTTTACCCTCGGCGGGAGGGGTTACGATTACGGAACATTTGCGGGTGTATGCTACTGACAGCGGGGACAATAGCCCCAAGGTATACACGCTGACGGTAACCAGGGCGGCGAATACCGAGGCGGAAATTACCCGCTTTGCAATTGACGGCTACCCGAATCGCGCCGCTCCCAATACTGATAGCACTATTGGTTCTATTGGAGGAATTCCGGTTGACGGATACTACCCCATCGCGTTACGTCTGCCCTATGGCGTATCCCTCAAAAACCTTACCCCGCTTGTTCAGTACAAGGGAAAGAAGCTGGAGCCCGCTTCGGGGGTACAGCGGAATTTCGGCGCCCCGGCGCTCTATACGGTAACCGCCGACGACGGTACTACTGCCAAAACCTACAAGGTTACCATTACCAATGATCCCCCGGACCAAAACACGGGTATCTTCGACTTCAGGGTTACCAACGTTCCCGCCGCCAAGGTGGTTATAGGGCAGAAGCCCCGGCAGGACGGGAAGATCCCCATCGTGATACAGGTGCCCAATGGGACCGATGAATACAACATGATCGCGGCCATTACCCTGAGCAGTTCAAACAGCACCATAAGCCCCGGTAATGGTAAAATCAACTTTGGCAGTGATATTAGTAATCATCAGGAAGCGGTGTACACCGTAACCGCCCAGGATGGTATTACCACCCAGCAATACGTGGTGGTGGTAAGCGAAGGGCCCGAGTATTACTATGTGGACGGCGATAACGGAGACGATGACTGGCCCGATTATTACAACGGCGGCTCCGAATCCCACCCCTTCAAGACCCTGGCTTACGCGGTCAAAAAAGCCGCGGAACTTATTCCGCCTATAAGCAAGATCTTTATAAAGGGCGACCTTACCGCCGCGAACCAGACAGGTGACGGCGCTGATTCCAGCCTCATTGGACCCGATAGTGTCGTTACCATCAACGGGACCGGCAGTGCAAAAATCACTATTACCAGCGTGAACGGTTCGACCCTCCAGGGCGTTTCCGGCAAGAGGGTTCTTGAAATTAAAGGAGGGGCGGACCTGGTCTTCGAGAATATCAACATCACCGGGGGGAATACCACCGGTGACGGCGGCGGCATCCATATCAGCGGGAACAGCAAGGTCAAGTTTTCCGGGGGCAATATTACCGGGAACACGGCCCGCAACGGCGGCGGTGTGTATATAGAGGACGCGACGGGTGTCAGCCCCGGAAGCGAGTTTGACTTCATGAGCGGAACCATAAGCGGCAACACCGCCACCGGGGCCGTCGCGGATAACGGCTCCAACTGGGAGGCCAACCCGACAACATCCCCCATAATGGGCGGCGGCGGCGGGGTCTACGTTAACGGCAAGGCCCTTTTCTGGCTCGCGAGCGGAACCATTTCCAACAATACCACCAAAGGCGCGGGAGGAGGCGTCCTGGTAAACGGCAGTGACCACGATAATATTGAAGAAGGCTTCCTTATGAGCGGGGGAACCATCTCCGGCAACACGACCACAAGCCAAACCTACCCCCACGGCGGGGGCGGGGTCTATGTGGCCCACGGGGCCTTTGAGATGCTGAACGGCTCTGTTACCGGCAATACCGCGACCCGCCAGGGCGGGGGGGTCTTTGTCCACTGGGGGGACGCCCGGTTTACCGCTTCGGGCAATTCCTCCATAACCGGCAACGACGGGGTCGGGAGTTCCAAGGCAATCTGCAACCGGGGTACGGCGGAAATGACGGACAACGCCCGGGCGGACAAGGTGTACATCTGGGATTACGATGAGGACAATTATATCGATGCCACCGACCCTGCACAGAGCTTTACCCTGGCAAAAGGCGCCCAGGTTGCGGGTCTGGTTCTTGCCTATTCGGCGCATGATAAAAACTACGTAACGATTACGGGTATCACCAATGTCGATCCCGATCTGTGGGACGGCCCGGTGTGTACCATCGATCTGGAAAGCCGTCTGATAGGCGGGCTGCTTCACGCTCCCCTTAGCGACTGGTATGGTCACACGGTAATTTCCGGGGCTAGCGATGTCCTGAAAAACCTTATCTCCGGTTCTTCGCCGGCGGGCTCTGTGAACAGCAACGCGGACACCCGGCTTCCCCTTAACACCTTTACGGGATCTCCGTCGCTTTCCAATCTGGAAAACACACATAAAATTGTGATTAACAACTCTGAAATTGTCGGGAAGTTGTATCCAAGATGACTTTCCGTACTGTCCGGAAAAAAGGAGGCGGGCCCATGAAAGGATACACCGGGCGGAAGGCTCAGGCGGCGCTGCCTGCCGTCCTTCTGCTGTTCTGCCTCTTTCCGTCCCCGGCGGGCGCCCAGACGCGGACGGAAGAAGTGGTCGATACGGGCCGTTTTGGCGCGGAGGAGCCGGAAGATCCCGGGACGGCTCCGGTCGAGGACATCAACGGCAAATGGCTCCGTCTGGGGTTCCGGGCAGGGCCTTCCTTTCGTTTTTATACTCCCTCCAGCGATACCCCCTATACTGGGGGCGATACCCATTCCGTCTCCATGGATCTGGGGGTTCAGGCGAACCTTCGGGTTCTTCCCTTTCTCAGCGTCCAGGCGGAGATGGTGTTTACCTGGGACAACGCGTCTCTTTGGGCCTACAGGCGGGGGCCCAACAACGAAACCGATCGTTATACCAACGACTACACCGCCTTTTCCCTCCAGTTTCCCCTGCTGGTAAAAGCCGATCTTTATTCGGGCGCGTTCAAAATTTCCCCCTTTCTGGGCGCGTATCTTCTGGCGCCCCTGGGAAAGTTGAAGGCTTCCAATTCCCTTGACGGTGAAAAACGTTCCCTTTCCTGGCGCCTTTCGCCGCCCTTGGGATTACTTGTGGGCGTGAGCGGATCGAGGAAAATGGGACCCGGCGCCATTATCGCCGATCTCAGGTACGCCGCGGATCTTGGCGATCTGAAGTCAAAGGACGGAACGGCGCGGGAATTCCGTCGGGGCGCGATCTCCCTTACGGTGGGCTATGAACTGGGATTCTTCACCAGACAGAAGGGGGAAAGACCATGAAGAGAAAACACGGGCCGTTCCCTTTTGGGGCCGCCTTCATGTCCGCCCTTTTCGGCGTTCTGGGCCTCGTTGTGTGCTCCGCCCCGCTTTTCGCGCAGGATCTCCCGGCGGAAAACGGCTGGGGTCTTGACTATGACGGAAAGGCGATTGTGGCGGTCCTTCCCCTGGCGGGAGATGAAACGGAGATGATCCGGCGTTTCCGGGATGGAATCATGGAGGCTGTCGCGGCTCTTCAGAAATACAATCCTCGGGAAGTCGGCGCGTCCGCCGTTATCTCCGCGGAGATGGAAATACCTACCGATATGCCCCCCGTGAGGAGCCTTGCAAGCGGCGCCCATTATGCCCTTACCGGGGGTGTATATTTGGGAAACAGGACCGGGGAGTACTACCTCCAGTTGTGGCTCTGGGACATGGCCGGTTCCACCATGATCTACACCGATGATCTGGTGTATGACGACATGGACGGGGCAATGGAGAGCCTTCCGGGCCTTGTGGAATGGCTCTTTTCCCATATCCGTGAAGTGACCATTCAGGAGCCCCAAGCCCCTGTCCGGCCGGACCCTCTCTTTACCCTGGGCTTCAGGTTCGGACCGGCCCCCCGCATGTACATCGCTCCCGGAGAAGTGTCCCCCGGCGCTTCGGCGCTGAATCTTGAGGGCGGGGTCGTGGGCGCGGTGCGCCTCAGTTCCCTCTTTGCCGTCCAGTTTGAAATTGTTATGACCGGCGACACCCTGGTGTACCGGGGTCTGGATCTGCTGGCGAACCAGTATGTGCTGGCAAATCAAAAATACACCAATCTTTCCCTCATGTTTCCCCTCCTTTTCAAGGTGAATTTGTGGACCGGTCCGGTCCGGCTTTCCCCTCTGGCGGGGTTCTATCTTGCGGCCCCGCTGGGGCAGACCCGTTACCGCTACAATCCCGGCGGAGAGAAAAGGTCCCTGTCCTGGTCTTTTTCCGTTCCCATGGGGTTCACCGCGGGGATTGAAGGGGCCGTGCAATACGGGCCGGGGAGGATCTTCGGGGGCGCCCGTTACGCCGGGGACTTTGGCAATGTCACTATTGCCGACTTCCGGGGTACAAGTTTCCGGCGGCATACCTTCTCCCTGTACCTGGGTTACGAATTCGGATTCCTTGACGGAAAAAGTATAGGAACGTTTTTGGGAGATTTATTCTAGGAGCATAGTCATGAAACGGTCGAGCGCTGTCTTTTGCTTCGGTTTCCTCTTGACTTCGGTGTGTTTTGCCCAAATCCAGACGGGAAACGCCTCGTTTAACCCGTCGAAGACGGGACTTTTCATAAGTCATTCCAGCCTGTCCTTCAATACCCGCGTCAAGGTTACCAACCTGCGGAACAACCGGTCGGTGGAAGCTGTGGTGAACGGGAGAATTCCCATAGAGGGCGAACGGATCGCCGACATTTCCCTGGAGGCGGGAACCGCCCTGCAAATGGGAAGCGGTCTGACGCCGGTGGAAATAGAGGTGCTGCCGCCCCACGAAGCCGCGCCGGCCGCGGCCGCCCCCTCCGGAGGAACCCCCGCCGGAAACGCACCGGCGGGACAGGGAAGCCTCCAGCCGGCGGGAACGGCCCTTGTTCCCCCCGCTCCGCCGGCGGCCCCCGTCCAGGGGGGGGACGGATCTTCCACGCGGGAACAAAGTTCCCAGGGACAGGCCGCGCCGCAGATACTGCCAATTCAGACCGTTACCGACGTGCAGTATGTTCAGGTTCCCGGCGGCAACTGCTGTAATTCGCCCCTTTTGCTGGTGGTGCTGGCGCTGCTGATTGTGGTGATTATTCTTCTTCTGGTAATACTGATCCTCATCCTGCGGCGTCTTTTCCTTTGGCCCTGGCATTACCCGGTGTGGTACCGCCGCCATCTGTTGTACGCCAAAAAACACAGGCGGTAACATGGATCAACCCGGAGGCCCGTTTTCCGCGGCGGAATTGTTTTCTCTGTGCCGCGGGGAGCTGGCGAAACGTATTGCCGGCCAGAAGGAGATGATGGACGGACTTCTTGCCGCGCTTGTGGCCGGCGGGCATGTTTTGCTTGAAGGAGTTCCCGGTCTTGCCAAAACACTGACGGTAAAAAGCTTGGCGGAAATAACGGGCCTTGCCTTCAAGCGCATACAGTTTACCCCGGATCTGCTTCCGGCCGATCTGACAGGCACCCTTGTCTGGGAGCAGGGCAGGGGGGATTTTTCGGTGCGCCGGGGTCCGCTTTTTGCCAATGTGATCCTCGCGGACGAGATAAACAGGGCGCCGGCCAAGGTTCAGTCCGCGCTTCTTGAAGCCATGGAAGAAAAGCAGGTTACCATAGGCGAAACAAGCTATCCCCTGCCCAATCCCTTCTTTGTGCTTGCCACCCAGAACCCCATAGAACAGGAGGGGACCTACGCCCTTCCCGAGGCGGAACTGGATCGTTTTCTTGTCAAACTTCTGGTGTCCTATCCTTCCCCTGAAGAAGAGATGGACATTGTGGGAAGAAACGCCCGCATGGGCGCTCCCGGCGGACCGGCCCTTTCCGTCGTGCTTGACGCCCCGGCGCTTGCCGGCCTCCGCGAGGCGGCGAACGCGGTCCTTTCCGATGAAAAAATAGCCAGGTACATTGTCTCGCTTGTTTCCTCCACACGGCCCCTCTCGACGCGATCCGCCGCGGGCCTTTCGGGTGGCGTGTCCGGGGGAAGCGGAGGAGCCGGTCCGGTCCGTCTTCCCAAAGAGGGATTTTACCGCCATATTTCCTACGGCGCCTCTCCGCGGGCCTCCATTGCCCTGCACCGGCTTTCCCGTATTTTCGCCCTCATGGAAGGCCGTTCCTTTGTTACGCCCGAAGATGTCAAGGCCGCGGCCTTTCCGGTTCTCCGTCACCGCGTTGTCCTCTCCTACGAGGCCGAGGCGGACGGCCTTGACACGGACGCGGTAATCTCCCGCATCCTGTCTCTGGTGCCCATTCCCTGATATGGACAGACGTGAACTTCTGCGGCGTATTGTCACTTTTCCCATCATAGCCGCGGGGCTTGCCGAGGATCTGCTTGCCGGAAATTACCGTTCCGTTTTTCGCGGACAGGGGATAGAATTTGACGAGATCCGCCGCTACGAGCGCGGGGACGACATCAGGACCATAGACTGGAACGCCAGCGCCCGTTTTGGACGGCCCTATGTGAAGATGTACCGTGAAGAACGGGAACTTTCGGTTTTTATTATTCTGGATTGTTCCGCCTCCATGCATACCGGAAGCGGCCTTACCCGTTTTGAACAGGGGCTTATGGCGGCGGCCCTTGTCGCCTTTTCCGCGGAACGGACCGGGCAGCAGGTGGGCGCCCTGTTTTACGACCGGGAAATTACCCGCATCTTTCCACCGGGAAAGGGCCGCCGTCATGTCATGACCATACTGCAGAGCGCCCTGGATTACGGTCCGGGTGGACGGGGAAGCTCTCTGGGCACGGCCATTCTGGGCGCGGGCCGGCTCCTCAGACGGCGCAGTCTCGCGGTGATCGTCTCGGATTTTCTTGCCGTCAACTGGGAGCGCGAGCTTGAGGAGCTTGCCCGCCGGCACGATGTCATAGCCTTGAGACTGAGCGATCCCCTGGACAGGGAACTTCCCGCATCGGGACTCATTCCCCTTGAAGATCCCGAAACGGCCGCGAGAATACACGCGCCTTCCCTTTTTGAGTCCTTCCGTTCCGCCTGGACCCAGTGGCACGAGGACAGGGCCGGTCTCTGGGAGGCCCTGTGCCGGAAGGCCGGAGCCGCCTGTCTGGAATTGTCCACGGCGGCGGACGCGGCCGAAAGCCTGTTCCGTTTCTTCGGGGGCCGCCGGGGCGCGGCGCTTCATCCCGCTTCCCGGCGGGCGGGGGGCGGCGCGTGAAGGCCGGAACGCTTCTTGCCGCCGCGTGCCTTTTGTCTTTTTCCGCCGCCTCCGGCGCGCAGGAAGCCGCCTCCCGCGCCTATATTGTTCCGCAGACTGTTTTTGTGGGGGACAGGGCGGTTCTGGTGATCCCCCTTGGAGGTCACCTGGCGGCCGCCGAACTTCCCCTGCCGCCTGAAACCGGAAACATTGTGTTTCACCGGGCGCGTGTTGAAAGCGGCGGCGGAGAGGCTCATGCGCTTGTGGAATTTACCGCGTATGTCACGGGCGTTCTTCCCCTTCCCCCCATCGAGATTCCTTCCGGCTTTCTTGCGGGGCTCCGCGTTGAAGTTGCCTCCATTCTTGAAAAGGGAAACGGTGGACGGGTGCTTTCCGATCCCGCTCCGCCGCTCGCGGCGCCGGGGACCGGTTTTATTGTTTACGGAACGGTGGCGTGCGTCCTCCTGGCGCTTTTTTTCCTTGCCGGCGGGACACACTGGTTCCGCGGGCATTTCAGGACCGTTCTTGAATCGTGGAAGAGGCGCCGCCTTGCCGCTTCGGCGTTTTCCCTCATGCGGCGTCTCAGGCGGGAGATCCTCAAAAATCCCGCTCCCGGCGAGCGGCGCATGCTGCTTGATTTTCTTTCCGTGGAATTCAGATCCTTTCTGGCCTGTTACACGGGAGAGGAATGTCGGGCCATGACCGCGCGGGAACTGGGCCTTATGCCGTCTTTCGCCGGGCTCCCGGCGGCGGAGTACGCGGGTTTTGTAAGGCGCTGGGACGAGATCCGTTACAGCGGCGCCGATCCGGGGCGGGATGAACTGCTTGACATGCTGGCAGACGCCGTGTCTTTTACCGGAGCCCTTGAAAAGGCCGAAAGGCAGAGACGGCGGAACCCGCCCGGCGGGAACGCCGAAAGTAAAGGCGGCGCGGACAGGGCGTATAACGCCGACGGTCCCGGCGGTAATGAAAGGGGGTCCCGGTGAGTCTGGCCCTGGAACAGCCGGTCCTCTTTATTGCCGGGATCATCTTCATTCCCCTGGGGATCTTCATCCTTCGCCGCCTGCGGGACCCCCTTTCACTCGTTCTTCCCCTGGGCCCGCCGGGGGGCGTTCCCTTCAGGCCTCCCTTCAGTATAGAGTGGCTTGTACGTGTTCTCCGCGCCGCCGAATACGCGGGTGTTTTTCTGCTTTTGCTTGCCGCCTCCGGTCCGCTTGTCAGGACAAGCGGAAAGGTCTGGCTTTCAAGGGGCGCGGATATTATCGCCGTTGTGGACATCAGTCCCAGCATGGCGGCGCTGGACATGGAGGGACGGAGCCGTTTTGACGCCGCGAGGGATCTGATCCGTTCTTTCGCGGAAAAGCGGCCTTCCGACGCGATAGGCCTCGCGGCGGCGGGGAACGACGCCGCCCTTTTGGTGCCTGCCACCACGGACAGGCGGGCCCTTTTTTCGCGGCTTGAAAGCCTTCGCGTGGGGGAAATGGGCGACGGGACCGCCCTTGGCATGGGGCTTGCCGCCGCGGCCTTTCATCTGCGGAATTCCACCGCCCCGCGCCGGGCGGTCATCCTTGTCACGGACGGGGAAAACAACGCGGGAACGGTTCATCCCGAAACCGCCGCGGCAATGCTGCCCGAGCTGGGGATTTCCCTGTGGGTCATAGGAATAGGCCGGGGCGGGGAAGTGCCCGTCGATTATGTGGATCCCCGCACAAAAATGCGCCGGAGCGGGACCTTCTTTTCGCACTTTGATCCCGAAAGCCTCATGGCGATAAGCGGGGCGGGCGGGGGAACTTTCATACGCGCGCCTTCGGCGGGGGCCTTCGCGGACGCCTTCGCGCTGGTCGATGAAAGGGAGATGCTGGTGCGCCGCCAGGGAACCGTGACGGAAACAAAATCGCTGCGGACTCCCTTTATTGCCGCCGCCTTTATACTGATCTTCCTTGCCCGTCTTGTACGCACCGGCATTCTGGGGGGCCGTTCATGAACACGGAAACGCCGGGGACAATCGCACAGGGGCTTTTTGCCCGTCCTTCGGTTCTTGCCGCGCTTGTCCTTCTTGTTCCCCTCGCCGCCGCGTGGATCTTCCGGGAACAAAAACTGCGCGCCTCGGACCCCCCTTCGTTTTCTTCCTTTCGTTTTTTTCTTTCCGGCCTCTTCTTCTGGTTTTTCGCCGCCTGTTCCATCATCGCGCTGGCCGGCCCCCGCTGGGGTATACGGTATGTGGAAGATTATTACCGGGGACTGGATGTAATTCTGGCCTTTGACGTGTCGCGGAGCATGGAAGTAAGGGACGCGGACGGCGGCGGCAAGCGTGTTTCACGGCTTGAAAGCGGCGCGGCCGCCGCGCTGGAAACCAGGGCCGCGTGCGAGGGGATCCGTTTCGGGGCGGCCCTGGGCCGGGGCGGGGGAATACTCGCCGTGCCCCTGACCTGGGACGGGGAAGTGATGCGGACCTTCCTTGAAAGTCTTCTCTCTTCGCCCATGTCGGGCAGGGGGACGAACCTGGAAGCCCTTCTCGACGCCGCGTCGGACGCGTTTGAAAGCGGTTTTCCCAACAGGCGCGTCATTGTGCTTGTCTCCGACGGGGAAGCCCTTTCAGGCTCCCTCTCCCTGGCCCTTGAAAGGGCCGCCGCGAAGGACATTGGAGTCGCCGCCTTTGCCGTCGGAACCGGGGAAGGGGGGCCTGTGCCCGGTCTCCGGGACGGGGAGGGCGGGGCGGTGTACAGCCGGCGGCGGGACGACGTGATGCGCTACGCCGCCTTTCGTACCGGCGGGATCTTTGTGGACGGAAACCTTCGGGACGCGGCGGCCCTTCTTTCAGGTCATCTTCTGTCTCTCGCGCCCGGCTCGTTTTCCGGGGGAAAGCGCCGGGAAACAAGATCCCGCGAGGATCTTTTCGCCGTACTCGCCCTGGTCTTTCTGGGCGCTTCAAAGGTGTGCGTCCTCCGCCGCCGGGGAAACCTTTCGGTTCTGCTTGCCTCGGGCGTTTTCGTGTCCGTTTCCCTTTTTTCCTCATGTTCCCGTGTTCCCGGAAAACTCCTTGTTATGGAGGGGAACATGCACAGCCTTGGGGGAAGATACGCCCTGGCCGAGGCCGCCTATACCCGCGCCCTTGCCTACGGGGACGCCGTTCCCTACGCCGAATACGGCCTTGGGGCGGCCTGTATTGCCCGCGATGAAAACGACGCGGCGCTGGAGCATTTCGCGGCGGCCGCCGCGGCGCTTGAAAAGCTCCCCGAAAACCGCGAGCTTTCTTACAGGCTGAAGTACAACGGAGGTGTGGCGCTCTTTGGAAAGGGGGATTACGCCGCCGCAGCCGCCGCGTTCAGGGACGCGCTTGAGACAGACGGCGGCCGCGTCGCGGCAAAGCGCAATCTGGAACTGAGTCTTCTTTCCATGCGGGAAAACAGCGAAGAAAAAAATACGCCGGAAAAGGGCCGGGGAACACAGGAGCCGCGGATGACCGCGTTTTTCGATTATCTGCGCGGCAGGGAAAAGAGCCAATGGGAAAACCGGGAATGGCCGGAAGAAGATCCTTCAACGCCCGATTATTGACGTTTACGTCCATGGCTGCGCGTTTTTGTCCTCCCCGGTAACTTTCGCCCTCCCCCGCGGTTTAACTGGAGGGAGCGCGGCATGAATTTTGGGGATATTCTTTCACAGTGGGAAAGCGGGCACGGCGTGCATGACAAGGACGCGGAAGCCGGTGATGCGGACAGCCGGGAAGAGTCCGTCATGCGGCGCAGGCGGCTTAGGGCAAAGAGGCCCGACGGCGTTATCGACATACACGGCATGACCAGGGACGAGGCCGCCTCTGCCCTTGATGTTTTTTTTGGGGACGCGCGGCGCGGCGGATGTGAAAAAGTCCTTGTCATACACGGAAAAGGAAACCATTCCGCCGGGGACGCGGTGCTGAAAGCATTCACAAAGGATTTTATCGAACGCTGTCCCTTCGCCGGCGAAAGCGGCTA
Organism: Treponema sp.; assembly: GCA_031268385.1. Taxonomy (GTDB): domain Bacteria; phylum Spirochaetota; class Spirochaetia; order Treponematales; family Breznakiellaceae; genus JAIROE01. The sequence continues at coordinate 13,738 of JAIRXH010000105.1, forward strand.
CGCGGCCAGGGCGGAAGGGGGAAGCGGCGCGACCTGGGTTTTGCTGAAGCTCAACGCTCCCGGTAGATGATCCGCCCCCTGCTTAAATCGTAGGGGGAAAGGGCGATGCGAACCCTGTCTCCGGGTACAATACGGATATAGTGTTTGCGCATCTTGCCCGACAGATGGGCAAGGATGAGGTGTCCGTTCTGGTTGTCAAGTTCCACCCTGAACATGGTATTGGGAAGGGCTTCCCGGACAACCCCTTCGACTTCTATAGCTTCTTCTTTGGCCACACATACTCCTTGGCATTAAAAATGGTAACGGGAAAGTCCTCTCTCTGTCAACAGGGCGC
>JAIRXH010000113.1 GCA_031268385.1 Treponema sp.
AAAGTATTTTTGATTACCTCCTGCATTTCAGGATACGGCAGAGTCTCAGTCTTCTTGCCGATAAAACGTCAAGCATCACCGATGTGGCTTTGGCTTCCGGGTTTTCCACTGTCAGTTATTATGGAGAAATTTTCAAGCGTCTTCTTGGTATGAGTCCCGGTGAATATCGCCGTAAATTCCGTGCGGGTGGACCACTCCCTCGGATGTAGCATCATCGTTTAACGGGCTTTGGGGAAGCTCCGGGCAGGGAAAGCGCAATTTCAGCGTTATATCTTGAAGAACAGCTTTGCAAAGGAAAAATACACCGCCAGTACCCCGCCGTCTACAATGGTAGTGATAAGTGGTGCGGCCATAATCGCCGGATCAACCCTGCATTTCTTTGCGATTATGGGGAGCAGGCAACCGATGCTTTTTGCCATTAGTACCGTTACGAATAGACTCAAGGTAACAGTGGCGGCAAGCATGATGTTTCTGCCGTTCATCAGGTAGATACGCGCGAAGTTAACCACTCCCAACGCCAATCCGCACAGCAGGGCGATCCGTAATTCCCGCCATAAAATCCGCAGTGTGTCCGTCATGCGTATTTCGCCGACCGCCATACCGCGGATTATCAGCGTTGAGGATTGGCAGCCGGCGTTTCCCCCGGTGTCCATGAGCATGGGAATAAAAGCGACCAGTGCGGGCAGGAACGCAATGGCGTCTTCAAAACCGGTAATGATACTTCCGCTTATTGTTGCCGAGAGCATAAGAAACAAAAGCCATCCTATGCGGTTTCGCGCCAGCTTGAAAACGCTCGTTTTCAGATACGGCTCGCCGGAAGGGGCGAGGGCGTTCATTTTCTCAAAGTCCTCGGTGGTTTCTTCCTCAATGATTTTGACGATATCGTCAACCGTGATGATGCCGACAAGACGGCGCTCCTTGTCCACAACGGGCATGGCGAGCAGGCCGTGTTTTTTGAACAGGGCGGCTACCGCTTCCTGATCGTCGGCGGTTTGGACATAGACGAGGTTTGTGTCCATGAGGTCGCCGATGCGCTCATGGGATTTGGCGAGCATGAGGGTCTTTGCCGAGATGATGCCTGTCAGCAGATGGTCATGGCGTATGACGTAACAGGTATAAATGGTTTCCTTGTTCACGCCGTGGCTGCGAATCTCGTCAAAGGCTTCCCGGACAGAGATGTCTTCGTACAAATTCACATACTCGGTAGTCATGATGCTTCCCGCCGAGCCGTCGGGGTATTGCAGCAGTTGATTGATGACGGCTCTTTTTTCGGGTTTTGTGTTTGCCAATACCCACTGGACCACATTCGCCGGCATTTCCTCAATAAAGTCAACGGCGTCATCGGCAAAGAGGTGGTTGATAATATCGCCGATTTCGGTATCGGTCAGTTCCTTGGCAATAAGCTCTTGTTCGCCGGCATCGAGGCAGGCAAATACGTCAGCCGCCATGCTTTTCGGCAGCAGTCTGAAAAACCGGATGTATTTTTCTTTGTCCAGTTCCACAAAGGCTTCGGCAATGTCCGCCGTGTTCATCGGTGAACAGAGGGCTTTGAACTGTGCCATGTCAACTGTTTCGGCGTTCACTAACGCCATGATTTTTTCTTTCATTGGTATCCTCCTGTGTATAATACGCTATGAAACATTTGTCATAGCGTAAAAACGGGACGTGAGACCCAGGATCTCATATGGGAATGTGAGGACACAAGACAATGGACTTGTTCAATAACTGAAGTTATTGAACAACTCTAATGATTATGTACGGTAAAAAGGGGCGGGGGATCTGTACGGGTCCGCCGTATCGTTCTTACTACCGTAAGGGTCGCTGTCTTGCTCATCTGTCCTGCGTAAGCCCATACAAACCTCCTGTAATTGGAATAAGGGGAAAAAAATCCCCTCCAAAATATATACTAATAGGGCGAAAATATTTTGTCAAATCATTGCCTTGGTCTATGCCATCTAGCGGCAAACGCTGTTTTCCGTTACAATAATACAATCAGAGGTTCATGTGGTTAAAGGAAAGAAAAAATGGTGGCTTGGCGCCGGTTCGCTGATCTTTATCCTGTATATTTTCGCCGCTCCCCGGCCCATTCCGCCTGAAACCGTAATTGTTCCGCGCTGGCTCGCCTCGCTGGAATCGGATTTTCCCGTTGTTTTGGGCGGGGAGCCGTCCGGCGGCGGCGGTGTTTTTCCCTTCGAGCTGGGGAACCGTTTCGGTTACGCGGACACGGACGGCCGATTTCTCGTGAACAAAACAAAAGAAGGCTATGTCGCCCTGTCGGAGAAATACTGGGCCGAATATTCAGGCGAGCCTTCGGTCATAGATGTCATGGACAGTTCAAACGGGACGGTGCTCCGCGCGGAAAACGGCATGGGGTATCCCCTGTTTCTTGACGGCCGTGTCTTTCTTGTGGGCAAATACCAGAATTCGCTGACCGCTCTTGACGAAAAGGGAGAGGCGCTCTGGACTTACGATTTTGCCGCTCCCATTACCTGTATAGACGCCGCGTCGGGGCTTCTGCTTGCCGGTTCCGTGGACGGCGCCGTGGAACTGCTTGACACGGAAGGAAAACGGATTTTCTTTTTTGTGCCAGGGGGCTCCCGCCTTCCGGTAATTGCCGGCTGCGCCATTTCGCGGAACGGTTCCCGTTTCGGTATTATATCGGGTGTGGACGATCAGCGTTTTCTTCTTTTTGAACGGTTCGGCGACCGGGGAAACAGGGAATACCGGGTTATCTACCACGAATTTCTTGACGAAGGTTTCAGGCGGCCCGTTTTTATTTCCTTTATCGACGGGGACAGCCGCGTCGTGTTCGAGCGCGCCGGGGGAATAGGCGTTCATACCATAAGTTCCCGTTCCGGCCTGAACATCAAACTGGACGGGGAAATAGCCGCCATAGACCGCGAAGGAAGCGGCGGCCTGTTCTTCGCCGTTACATCCCAGTCGGCGCTGCAGAAGCGGCTTGTGGCGATACGCCTTCCGGGGGATGTCATCATGGAAGCGCCTTTTAAAAGCAGGGACGTGTTTTTTTACCGTGAGGGATCGCGTTTCTACGCGGGCGGGGGAAGTACCCTTGCCTCCTTTGAACTGGAGAAAAAATGAAAAAAAAATCTGTCAAGGTCCTCCCCTTCTCCGCGCGGGCTTTTCTTCTCTTCCTGTCCTCGGCGGTTTTTTTTCCCTGTGCCACCCCCGCCATGGACTGGCCCCGGGCAGAGGCGGTTTTACGGGGCAATTTTGGCAGCAACGATCAGGGGCGGCCCCAGCCCGGCATGATTTTTGAAGGCGGCGGGCCGGTGCGGGCTTCGGACGGCGGCGAAATTGTCTTTGCCCGCGGAGCCGGAGACGACGCCGCTTCCCGCCTTCCTTCTCCCCTGGGCGCCTGGGCCGCGGTGGATCACGGCGACGGGCTCATCAGCATATACGGCCGGGTCAGGGACTCAGGCATAAGGCCGCCCGACACGGTGAATCCCGGCGAGATTATCGCGGAATCGGGTGTTTCCGGATGGTCGGACCGCGAAGGTTTTTTCTTCGCCCTTTTTGACCGGCGGGAACGCCGCTGGGTCAATCCTTCAATGATCATCACGCCCCTTCCCGATACCCGCCCCCCGGTAATACAGTCGGTGCGGCTTCGCACTTCTGGAAACAGGCTCATCGATCCCGCCCAGACACGGACCATCAGCCAGGGCAGGTACACCATCGAAGTGACCGCGTCGGATACCATGACGGCCGCCGGGGAAAGCCCTCTGGCCCCCCACCGCATTGTCTGTTCGGTCAACGGAACCGAAATCGGCTCGCTCAATTTTGAAACCTGTTCCGCCCGGGACGGGGTGCTCATGGTATCGCGCAACGGCCTTGTTTCCGCAGGTCAGGTCTACGCCCCTTTTCCCGGCTTTGAGGTCGGCGAGGTCGGGTTTACCCGAGGCCAGGCTACCCTCGAGGTAATCGCCCAGGACATAGCCGGCAACACCCGCAGCGTGGTTTTCCGCCTTGTTGTTGAATGACAGGGCGAATGAATTCCGTCAAGACCTGGTCAACCCCGGTAAACGCCGAAGAAAGCCGTTTCATACCCTGCGCCCTCTGCGGTTCCATCTGTTTCAGGCCGGCCCTTGCCTGCGAGGGTTTTTCCTATGTCCGCTGTACCCGCTGCGGCCTTGTCCAGATGAACCCCCAGCCCTCCGCCGGCGCGGTAACGGACCGCTACACATCGGCTTACGGGAAAGATTACCTTGCCTACGAGCTTGAAAACGAGCGGAATTTCCTCCGCCTCCAGGAACTTGCCCTGCGTGACGCGGGCTTTGAGGAACTGGAACGCGAATGGCCGGGCCGGGCGGCAAAGGGTCCCGCGGACGGGGCGGACGGATCTTTCGCTCCCCGCGTCCTTGATGTGGGATGCGCCACCGGCGCGCTTCTTGAAAAACTTCGGGACAGGGGATGGAAGGTATGCGGACTCGAGATCTCCCCTTCGGCCGAATACGCGAGGAATACGCGGGACCTGGATGTACGAAGCCTTTCCCTTGAAAACAGCGGCTTTGGAGACGGGAGTTTTGACGTGGTGCTCGCGTCCCACCTTATAGAGCACCTCAACGATCCGGCCCTCTTTGTCCGCGAAGCCGGACGCGTACTCGCGCCTGGCGGCCGTCTTTTTGTCACCACCCCGAACATAAGCGGCCTTCAGGCGCGGTTTTCAGGCGGACGCTGGAGATCGGCGATCTTCGATCACCTCTATCTGTTTTCGGCGGGGACACTTTCCGCGCTGCTTGTCAAGGAGGGCTTCAGACCCGAAAAAACAGCCACCTGGGGAGGCCTTGCCGAAGGAACCGCCCCCCCGTTCATAAAACGCGCCGCCGACAGGGCGGCAAAACGTTTCGGATTCGGGGACGTGATGATCATGCGCGCGGCAAAGACGGCCTGACATCAGGATGCCTGAACCGCTCAGGGGCAACCTTTCAGAATTTTCCGGTTGATTTTTTTCAGCGTCAGCGCCATGGCGATGGTCAGGGGAATACAGCCCCCCGCCCAGGCGAGGGGACTTGCGAAACAGAGCCCGGTAAAGCCGAAAAGCTCCGACAGGACAATCGCGGCGAAGGTGCGCATGCACAGTTCGGTTATCCCCGCGACGGTGGGGATAAAACTGTTTCCAAGCCCCTGCAGGGTCTGGCGCAGGACAAAAAGCCAAGCGAGAAAAATATAGCTCATGCCGGCTACCTTGAGATAGGTATGCGACATGGATACCGCGGCCTCTTCGCTTCCCAGAAAAAGGGCGGAAAGAAAACGCCCGAAAAAGACATACACAAGGCCTGTCAGCATGCTGAAGGAAAGGGCCATGCGGAGCGCGCTTTTTACCCCGGTCTTGATCCGGTCAAGTTTGCGCGCGCCGTAATTCTGGGCCGAATAGGTGGCCATGGCGGCGCCCAGAGAGCCCAGCGGCAGATTGACGAGCATGTCTATCTTCTGCGAGGCGGTAAAGGCGGCGACCGTCAGCGCCCCGAGCCTGTTGAGGGCGAATGTGACGGTAACGGAACCCATGGCTATGACACTCATCTGAAACCCCATGGGAATGGCGATCCTGACATGGGTCCACAACTCGCCCGCCGTAACGCGCCTGTCACTCCGCGATACCCTGAACATGGGGAACCGCGCTGCCATGACGGGAAAGCAGAGGAGGCCCGAAGCAAGCTGGGCGATAACGGTGGCGTAGGCCGCTCCCTCGACGCCCGTGTGAAAAACCAGGATGAAGGTATAATCCAGGATAATGTTAAGCACGCAGGCAAAGACCAGGATCACAAGGGGGGTCCGGCTGTCCCCCACGGCCCGCATCATGTTTGAACAGAGGTTGAAGAGCAGCGCCGCGGGCATGCCCCAGTAGATTACCATGATGTACGAAAGGGCCGCTTCGGCTATTTCCGCCGGAGTTCCAAGGAGCGCGAGGAAAGGCCGGCAGAAAAAAATGCTCGTGAACATGAGGACGAAGGTTATCATCACGCCCAGCACCGCGCTCGCGGCAAAACTCCGCCTCACGCCCGGAAGATCCTGCGCGCCAAAACGCTGGGCGGTAACGATGGCGGCCCCCTGGGTTGAATTGATAAGGAAACCCAGGACAAGGAAATTCATGCTTCCCGTACTTCCCACCGCGGCAAGGGCGTTTACCCCCAGGGTACGGCCGACAATAAAAACATCGGCCATGTTGTAAAACTGCTGGAACAGATTCCCGACAAAAAGCGGCGCGGCAAAGGAGACGATAAGCAGCGAGGGATTTCCCACCGTGAGGTTTCTTGTCATTTTTTATTGAACAGCTGTTTGTTGAACATCTTGCGGAAACTTTATCTTCTTCATACGATAATGTAAAGATGAAATACCGCTGCATAATTTTTGATTTGGACGGTACTCTGGCCGATACCATTCCCGATATAGCCCAGGCGATGAACCGGGCGCTCGCCGAAGAAGGCTTCGCGACCGTTGACGAAGCCGCGTATTCAGCAATGGTCGGCTGGGGAATAAGGAGGCTCGCGGAACTCGCGCTGCCCCCTTCCGCCCGGACGGAAGAGGCCGTCAAGAGGATCGCCGCCAGGGCGGAGCGCGTCTACCATGAAAATCCCCTTGTCCGCACCAAAGTCTACCCCGGCATGGCCGGAATCGCCGGCGCGCTCGCGGAAAAGCACATAAAGACCGCCGTTCTTTCCAACAAGCCCGACGAGGTTACCCGTTCCGTTGTCAACGGCCTTTTTCCTCCGGGATCATTCGGCGCGATTCGGGGAGGACGGCCCGGAATTCCCCTTAAACCCGATCCTTTCGCCGTCATGGAAATACTTGCGGAACTTGACCGCGTCCCCCGTGACACAGTCTTTGCCGGCGATTCCGAAATAGACATGCGGACCGCGCGGGAATCAGGCTGCTTTCCGCTGGGGGTAAGCTGGGGCTACAGGCCCCGTTCCGTTCTTGAGGAAGCCGGGGCGGCGGTCATTGTGGACAGCCCCGCCGCGCTCCTTTCCTTTATGCTTGAAGACGGCTTCGTCCCGCACGGGAAGTCCGGGACCGGGGGCGCGCCATGACCATAGACGACCCGAGGGTAAACGAAAACCTCGCCGATCTTTCCGCCGCGCTGGCCAAAACGGGCGACAGCGAACTTGTGGAGTCGTTTCTGCGCTGCCTGCTTACCCCCGCGGAAACCGCGGACATAGCGGCCCGGTGGGCGCTGGTCAAGGCGCTTGATCAAAAAATACCCCAGCGTGAAATCGCCAAAAATCTCGGGCTGTCGCTCTGCAAGATCACCAGGGGATCGCGGGAACTCAAGAAAAGCGGGTCGGCCTTCAGGCGTATTCTTGAAACGGTCAGTTCAAAAACAACGTGAGGAGAACATGGAAATACTCAAAAGCGACCGCTACGGTTTCGATTTCATAAGCGGAGACTTTCTTCCGCCGGGAAAGGACGAATACTGGCGGCGGAACGAACAGCAGGGGACAAACCCGCCCGAATGGCGCAAACTCGGGGCCCACGAAATTGAAAGCCTCGTAAAAAACGACAACTACTGCGCCGACTGGAATCATTTCCTTGTGGCCGATCCCTTCAATCCCCTTCTGGTAAGAAACTCGAATTTTTACGGCCTCATACGGCTGGGGCCGCTGCGGGAAGTGTCCCTCAAACATCACGACTTCTGCGTTCCGGCGGGAATTCGCAACAGCACGATCATCTCCTGCGACGTGGGCGGCGACACGGCCATTCAGGACTGCTCGTACATTTCCCATTACATCATAGGCTCTTCCTGCGTGCTTTCCCGTATAGACGAGATGCAGACCACCAATCACGCCAAATTCGGCGGCGGGGTCGTCATGGACGGGGAAAGTGAGGACGTGCGGATCTGGATAGACGTGATGAACGAGGCGGGGGGCCGTTCCATTCTTCCCTTCAAAACCATGATCCCCGCCGACGCGTACCTGTGGGCCGGTTTCAGGGACGACCTGGAGCTTGCCGAAAGGCTCATGGACATAACCCAGAGGACTTGGGGAGGAAGGAGGGGCTCCTACGGAACCGTGGGCTCGGGGTCCGTGATCAAAAGCTGCGCGGTTATCAAGGACGCCGACATAGGGAACTGCGCCTACATCAAGGGGGCCCACAAGCTCAAAAACATCACCGTTCTTTCGTCGGAGGATGAACCAAGCCAGATAGGAGAAGGGGTGGAGATGGTAAACGGCATCGTGGGCTACGGATGCCATGTTTTTTACGGCTCCAAGGCGGTCCGTTTTGTCATGGGGAGAAACAGCAATTTGAAGTACGGCGCGCGGCTTGTCCATTCGGTGCTGGGGGACAATTCCACCGTTTCATGCTGTGAAATGCTCAACAACCTCATCTTCCCCGTCCACGAACAGCACCACAACAATTCTTTCCTCATCGCGGGCCTCATTCAGGGGATGAGCAACATCGCCGCGGCGGCCACACTGGGCTCCAACCACAACAGCCGGGCCAACGACGGGGAGATCAGGGCGGGCCGCGGGTTCTGGCCGGGACTTTCGGTAACGGTAAAACATTCAAGCCGTTTCGCGAGTTTTGTGCTTGTAACAAAGGGGGATTACCCTTTCGAACTCAACATCACCCTTCCCTTTTCCATGGTAAGCAACAATACAAAAATCGACAGGCTGGAAGTAATGCCCGCCTACTACTGGATGTACAACCTCTACGCCCTGGAACGGAATTCACGAAAATCCGCCGACCGTGACAGGCGGAAGATCCGTGTCCAGCATATAGAAATGGATTACCTTGCCCCCGACACGGCAGAGGAAATCATCGCCGCCATTGACCGGATACAGGCATGGCTCGCGGACGCCGGGTATCCGGAAGAGTCCCGGACAGAGGCGGCCGGGGACGGCCCTGAAGTTCCGGCGCATATTCCCGCGCCGGGCCTTGAACGGAACGACCGGGGTTCCGTGCTTCTCAAGCCGCGCGAGGCCCTCGCCGCATACCGGGAAATGCTCCGCTACTACGCGGTAAAAACCCTTATCGCCTTCTTCGATTCCAGAGGGGATCTTGATTTCCGCGGCATGGCCGGCATCCTCGACGAACCGCGCCCCCTGCCCTTTACCCGCGTGTATCCTCCGGGAAAACGCGTCAGCGAATGGGAAAACATGGGAGGCCAGATAGTTCCCGCCTTCCGCGTTGATGAACTGAGGAAGAACATCAGGGAAAAAAAGATCTCGAGCTGGGATGAAATACACGCCGTCTACAGCCGGTGGCGCGAGTGCTACACGCTTGACCGGGCCCGGCACGCCTGGGATGTTCTTTCGCTTTACGCCTCGGGAAAAGACGGGAAGCGCGAGGTAAGCAGGGCGGCCTTCATAAAGGAAACGGAGGCGGCGGTGGAAATCAAAAAACGCATGACGCGGCAGGTATACGAAACCAGGGCAAAGGATTTTACCGATCCCTACAGGCTCATCACGTACCGGAACAGGGCCGAAATGAACGCGGTAGCCGGCAGGCCGGAACAGAACGCCTTTGTGGAATACGCGCGCAGGGACTTCCTTCAGTTTGAAAAAACGGCCGAAAATACCATGAAACGCCTTGAATCTTCCCGTGAACTGTGATGCGGGCAGTACCCGCCGGCGTTTCAGCGCGCAAGGGCCGGTTCAAGATGGCCCTTGAGGTCTTCCACCCCCTCAACAAGGATACCGCCCATGCCCAGTTCAAGGGGAACGGCAATGTCTATGTCGTAGCGGTCCCCAATGGAAAGGCACCGGGAAGGGGAAACGCCGAGCAGTTCCGCCGCCCTGAGGAAGGGAGCCCTGTCGGGTTTGGAAACAAGACAGGTATCAAGCCCCACGATAACGCCGAAAAGATCCCGCACCGAAAGACAGGCGAGCGTCCGTCTTGCTATGGATACGGGATTGTTGGTAACCACCGCGAGAGCGTAGCGGGAAGCCAGCGCCAGAAGGCACAGGCGGAGCGCGGGATCGGGGACAAGGTAGCGTTCGGGTTCGTAAAGCTCCCCGCGCCAGGCGGCGCTTTCAGCGATGGAGACGCCCAGCGCTTCAAAAATGGTTCCAAGACTCGCCTTTTTTCCGCCGTGCCCCGCTTCCCATTCATCACCAAGACGCCGCACAATCCCGTCCATTTCGGCAAAGGTCTTTCCCCTCTTTTCCGCGAGACGCCTTAGCGGAAGTTCCCTCTGGACGCGCGCGTATTCCCCGTGGGTATAAAGGGTACCGTCCATGTCGAAAAGCAGGGCGGCAACCGTTTCAGGCAGGCTGAATATTTTCATCGGCGGGAAGAGGATCGGGCTTCGCGCCCGGGGGCTTTATGCCGTCAAGGAGCTTCGTGATGACATCCCTGTTATCCAGCAGGGAACTCAGCGACTGCTGCTGGTGAAGCCGGGAAATGGTCTGGGCAAAGAGACGGGAAATGTTCACGCTGACATACCATTCCCTCTTCAGCGCCTCCTCGTAGTACACCGCGTTGGTCCCTATGATGCGGTAGAAGAGACCCTCGCGGTAGGCCTGGTCAAAATAGGAAATGGCGTCGCCGGTAAAAAGGGGAAGGCTGATGGCGCAGATAACCTTTCCCGCGCCGTTTTCCTTGAGGACGCGCATACCCTTAAGAAGCGTGCCCCCCGTACCAAGTATGTCGTCGGCGATAAAGACCGTCTTGTTCTTCACGTTTCCAAGGAGCTTTATTTCGGCAATGTTGCTTTCCGACGCGTTCTTGGCGACACGGGAATAATCACGTTCCTTGTAGAGAAGGGCAAGCGGTTTTTTGAGGGCGTTGGCGTAAAATTTGTTGCGGTCCACCGCCCCGGTATCGGGGGAAACCACCACAAAATCGTCGCCCAAAACGCCGTCCATCGCCGAAAGGCTCCTTATGATCTGGCAGCTTGCGTGAAGGTTTTCAAGCCGCATCGTGTCAAAGGAATTGCCTATGTCCCTGGAATGAATGTCCAGGGTAATGATCCGGTCAACCCCAAGCCCTTCCATGGTCTTTCCCACCCTGCTCGCGGTAAGCCCTTCCCTCCCCTTCGCCTTGTGCTGGCGGGCGTAAGGATAGCCGGGAAGCACCAGCGTTATGCGGCCCGCGCCGGCCTGTTTGGCGGCGTCAACGGTAACGAAGATCGTCATCAGATGATCGTTGACCGAAAGCGTCTTCTTCACATCCCCGCCGTTAAACTGCACCGGATAATGATTTTCAACATCCTGAATGATGAAGATATCCTTTCCCCGTATGGATTCAAGTATTTCCGCCTTTACCTCTCCGTTGGGGAAGATGGTAAACCGCGTGGATATGGTAAAGCGGGGGGTGCGGAAGTGTTCGATGTCGCCTGGAAGGTGGGGAGGAGGGGAAACGGCGTCGTTGATGAAGTTGATCCGGTGTATGACATACTGAATGTCCAGCTTGTAGCGCCCTGCCATGTCGGCGGCCATGCGCTCGAAACTCCGGCGATAGCCTTTCTTCAGGTGGCCGACCACTTCGCCGGCAAACACCCCGCCTCCCGGACAGGCGATAATGCCCAGATTCGCCGGATTTGAATAATTCATGAGTGATACTATCCTGTCACGGACAGGCCTCAGAGTCAAGGAGCGAAAGCGAAGCTCCGCTTCGCTTTCGCTTGGGGAGTTTCGCGGCGGCCTGGCGGAGTTTGCAGGTGGCGCGCGGGGCGGGAGCCGCGAAACTCCAGGGGCGCGGGGGAGGCGGCGGGGACGCGGGGAAGCTCCGGGGCATCGACATTTACTTTTTTCAATACCAAAATTCCCTTGAAATTAGACTATTTTGAAGAAGAAATTCACCGCAAAGTCGTGGAAGGCGAAGAAGTTCCGGTACAAAGTTTCGTTTTTCTCTTCCTTCTTCGACTTGTTCGACTTGGCGGTAAAAAATTCTTCAGCTTTTTGGCAGCTTCGCGGTACTTGAA
>JAIRXH010000124.1 GCA_031268385.1 Treponema sp.
TTTGGGGGAAAGCGCGGGGGCGTTGCGGGGGCGGAGCCCCCGCGGAGGGGGGGGACGGAAGCCCCGGAGGGGCTGGAGGCGGGGGGGAGACTTCCCCCCTCTTTAACTTTGAACCGCACGGTAATGGCAGGATCATGAACATCCCGGTAACCCCCCAGGTTAAGTTCGTGATTGGAGAGCACCGTGGCGCAGCGGGGACAGTAGGGCAGGATGTAGTGGCCTTCGTAGAGGAGGTCCTTTTCCCAGAGGGATTTCATGACCCACCAGATCGTCTCCATGTAGTCCGCATCCATGGTTTGATAGTCGTTGTCAAAATCCACCCAGCGGCCAAGCCGGGAAATGATGCGCCGCCATTCGGCGACATAGCGGAGGACGGAGGCGCGGCAGGCCTCGTTAAAGCGGGCGATTCCGTATTTTTCTATGTCGGTTTTCGAGTTAAGCCCCAGTTCCTTTTCGATGAGGTTTTCAACGGGAAGCCCGTGACAGTCCCAGCCGAAACGGCGTTCGACCTTTTTCCCTTTCATGGTCTGGTAACGGGGAATGATGTCCTTGATGGTACTGGGTACAAAATGGCCGAAGTGGGGAAGTCCTGTGGCGAAGGGGGGGCCGTCGTAAAAGACGTACTCTTCGCAGCCTTCCCGCTGTGATACGGATTTTTCAAAGATACGGTTCTTTTCCCAAAAGCCGAGCACGTCCTCTTCAAGCGTGGGAAAATGCACCTTTGGATCTACCGGTTTATACAAGCTGTTCCTCCTGCCGCCGCAAAACGCGCCCTTATTATGGCATATACGGCGGGATTTTTCCAGTATGCCTGGTTGAAATACCCCCGTTTTTGTTCCATAATGACAGCAGGGGGCAGTCATGGATGACCTAAGCGATTATATCTGTCTCGATTCCGCTATCCGTTTTGGCAAACCCTGTATTGAGGGCACCCGTATTACCGTAGGCGATATACTCGGCTGGCTTTCCACCGGCATGAGCCATGAGGAGATCCTCGAAGACTACCCTGAACTACAGGAAGTCCACATCCGTTCCGCACTGGCCTTTGCCGCCCGGCGTGATGCCATGACCAAGGTGATTGTTCATTCCTCCGGGGCCGTTAAATCCGCGTGAAACTTCTTCTTGACGCCAATCTCTCATGGAAACTTTGTTCCCTGCTTGCGCCCCATTTTGGTGAATGCACCCATGTGAACAATTTGGCGCCTGGCGCCGGTGCGTTCTCTTCGCTCCGCTTTTAACCCGTTGCCCTTCCATGGTACGCTTGCCGCACGATGGAGGAAATTCCCGGCCAGGGGAAAACGGCGGCGCAGGCGGAGATGCTTGCCAACCGCCTGCGCAAGCGGTACGGACATCTTAAAAAATGGGCCCGCCGCACGGGTACGGACGCGTTCCGCCTGTACGACAGGGACATTCCCGAAATTCCCCTTGTGCTGGACCTGTACGGGGACGCCCTTTCCGGCGCGCTTTACAGGCGGCCGGGACGGAAACCGGGGGAAAACGGCGGGCACGAGGAAGACGGCGGGCACGAGGAGAATGAGGATGAGGAACGCCGCTGGCTTCTGGCAATGAAAGAAGCCGCCGCGCTGGCCCTCAACATTGACCCGCGCCATGTGTTCATCAAAATCCGCGAACGCCAGCGGGGAAAGGCCCAGTACGAAAGGTTCGCGCACGCCGCCTTTGAGCGGGAAATTCACGAAGGGGATCTTGCGTTCAGGGTGAACCTTTCGGACTACCTTGATACGGGGCTTTTCCTTGACCGGCGCGCCCTGCGCGCCATGATCCGGGGGAAGGCGGCGGGAAAACGGGTGCTTAACCTGTTCTCCTACACCGGATCTTTTTCCGTATGCGCCGCCAGGGGGGGCGCCGCCGAAACGGATTCGGTGGATCTTTCCAACACCTACCTCCGCAGGGCGGCGGACAATTTCCGCCTCAACGGATTCGCGGCCGTTTTTGAAAACAACCCGTTCGACATGAAAGGCGCGAACATGAAAAACGCCTCCTTTCCCCACCGGCTCATACGCGCCGACGCGCTCCTTTTTTCAAGGATCGCCGCCGCCGCAGGACGCCGCTGGGATCTTGTGATCCTGGACCCTCCGGCCTTTTCCAATTCAAAAAAAATGAAAACGAGCCTTGACATAAAACGGGATCACAGGGAGCTTGTCGCGCAGTCTCTCGCGCTGCTTGAACGCGGGGGAAGCCTCTTGTTCAGCACGGGGGCAAAGGGCTTTACCCTTGACCGGGATTATTTTTCATCCCGAAGCGGGTTTCCCGGCCTTGAAATACGGGACCTGGGGAATCTTGTTTCAGGCGAGGACTTCAGGGGGAAGAAGGCCCCCGCCTGTTACCTCTTCAGCCTGGACGGCTTTCAGAAAACCGACTCCAGCACATAGAACACGCTTTTGTCGGTGCCAAAGATGATCCTCTTGCCGGCTATTACCGGGGCCGAAAGGAGGGAGCCTTCGGTCTCCATCTGCCAGAGGAGGCTTCCGTCCCGCGCCGAAACGCAGACCAGTTTTGACGGGACATCGCCGTTTCCAAGGAGACCGAAGTACATCCTGCCGCCGGCAATGGTTGGGGCGGAACAGAGGGGCATGTCAAAGGATTTTTCCCAGCGGGGAAGGCCGGTCTTCGCGTCAAAGGCGCGGGCTATTGTATCCCCCCCTGTGTAGATCACAAGATCCTTCCATACTGTGGGGGCCATAAAATCAAGCATGTTAATATCACGGTAGAAAAGTTCAAATACGGAATCATCGCTCCATTCACGGCCAAAGACCCCGTCGCACTGCTGCTGCCAGACCAGTTCCCCGGTATGCCGGTTATAGGCGTAGAAGGACAGGTACATGTTACCGTAGCCTTCCGCCGTGGCGAAGTACACAAGGTTTCCCCGTATGGCGGTAAAGGAATACCAGCTCGCGGCGATTTCATGGTAGGGAACAAACCACAGGAATTCCCGCCTGTTTATGTCGTAGGGACCAATGAGTTCAACATCAGGACCGGTAGCAAAATACATTACATCGTCGGCCAGGAGGAAGGTGTAGTTCATCCAGCCGGGATTATCGATGCGGAACTGTTCCTCGCCCGAAGGAGAAAGAAAATAGATGGCGTCCGAATCGCTTGAAAAAATGACGTAATCCTTGTAGCGTTCCACCTGCGAATTGACCTGGCTGTTGGTCCTGAAATTCCACATTTCCTGTCCGTCCTCAAGGGAAAGGGCGTAGACTCTGCCGTCCTTGCTTCCAAAATACACCTGGCTGGAATCTACATAAGGAATGGAATTGATTTCCGCGTCGCTCTTGAACACCCAGCGCATGTAGCCGCTTTCCGCGTCAAGGGCGTAGAAATTGCCGTCTTCGGAGCCGAAATAAATGGTGTCGCCCTTGACCACAGGCGGGTTAAGGGCCCTGATTGTTTCATTTTCGGCAAGCTGAAGCTTTATCTTCCAGCGTATACCCAAAGGCGGCGCTATGCGGGCGGAACTGACCCCCCGGCCCCCCGCGCCCCGGAACTGTATCCAGTCGGAACCGCGCGAACAGGAACCGAAGAGGAAGAGACAGAAAAAAAGAAGCGCGAAGCGCCTTGTAACGCGTGTCATAGGTAGGCAAGCCCCCGTAAACTGAATATGCGTATGAAAAACGCGGGTATTCCCCGCCGCCGCGTCGCCTTGATGATCTTCCGGTATTCCTCCTTGAGTTCCCCAAAACGCTCCGCCTGTTCCGCCGCGCCGCCAAATTCACGCCAGCGAAGTTCCGTGTACAGCGCCGCGAAGGCCTCAAAGGGGGAAGCGGAAGGCGGCCCCCCCGAACCGCCGCGCGGCAGGAGCGCCGCCGGAAACAGTTGGGCGTATTCGGCGGCGGTTTTGGCGGCGGGCTTGATGGGCTTCCCGTCCGCGGCAAGCCGGGCCAGAAGAAGAAGGTAAAGGGAACGCGAGCCCGCCCTGCCCCCCCGGCGGGCCCCGGCGCGGAGAAACAGTTCCCTGCCGTAACGGATGGCATAGGCGCAAAGGAGCGCGGCAAGGGCCAAGAGGCCCGCGGTACGGAGTACCGCCCGCCAGGGGAAGGCGCGGACCTGGGAAAAGACCTTTGTCTCGTCAATAAGGGGGATCACCACGTCCCGCATGTTGCCGTCGCCCATACCGAAGGGCGGAATGGCAAATTCGGTGGACTCAAAATCGATCCAGCCATAACCGGGAATGTAAAACTGCGGCCAGGAATGGGCGTGGGCGTCGGTCACAAGGTAGAGATCATCAGGCGAATAGTTCTGCAGCACCTTGATCCTGCTTCGCAGGGCGGCAAGTCCCCGCCGGTGAGCCCTGGTCTGCAGGTCTCCCGCCGCGAGGTAACCGGTTACCACACGCGAAGGTATGCCCGCAAGCCGCCCCAAAAGGGCCGCGACATTCGAAAATTCAACGCAGTCCCCGTCTTTGGTATCAAGAAGAAATTCCCGAAGCGCGGCAATGGAATAATTGTCGTTATCGTTGATCGTGTACTGGTAATCCTCGAAACTTGTCAGTATCGCCAGAATTTTCCCCATGTATTCGTCACTGCTGGCGGCGGCGCCCATTGCGTCCCATCTTTCCAGCGCGTCCCCAAGATAAGCGCCGAAAATTTCCCGGTCCCCTTCCGCAAGGGGAACTTCAAGATACGGGGCAAAAGAGACCCTTTCCACGCCGCTTAAATCCCGTACCGGGGAAAAGACAAGGTTCAGGGGATTTTCCGTGTGCATTTCGGAAAAGACCCGGTGCGCATAACGGAGAGGACCTGAACCTTCGCTTAAAACCGTCGGCTCAAGCGCGAAGGGACGGTAGGGCAGAAAATTCTGCGGCAGGATTGAAAGGGAAAAAACTTCCACCCGTTTGCGGCCCATGTCGCCGGAAGGAACAGTGTCAAACCAGGTGTTGAAGAGCCTTGTAAGGGGAAGAGTGTTAAGGGGTTCATCCTGTGAGGGAAGAAAACCCCGCACCGGGTCGAGCCTGCCCCGGAAGGAATCTCCCATATATACGGGTTCCTGCCCCGAGGCGACTACCATTACCGTATACTGCCGCCGTTCTTCCCCGCCTTTGCTGTTCCCGCCGCTGTTTCCTTTTCCCCTGCCCTTTCCGTTTTCATCCGGCCAGTCGTGTTCGCTCAGGCCGCGCAGATCCGGCTGCCGGCCGCCTTCATCGCCGGGAATGGTTCTCCGGCTGCCCCCCCTCCGGTTATCGGGAATTCCCCAGTCGTTGTCGTCCGGCTTGCTCAATTCATCGATACGGTCGGGAAGAAGATTGGCAATTACCTGGTTGCGGACAAAGTCGGCCGGGAGAATAAAAACCAGGGCCAGCGCGGCGGCGAAACCGAAGGCGAAGATCGCCGTTTCCCCCCGTGAACCGGAAAGGCCGCCTCGATAAAGGCAGAAATACACTACCAGGCTGTGCAGCAGAAAAACCGCCGCGGTCCAGACCAGTATGATCTGGGTAAGCCCCATGCTTTCCCCGGCGGCTTCCTCGCCGGAACGGGAAAAGACAAGCAGCCTGAAACAGATCCAGGCCAGCAGAAAAGGCTCCGCCATCGACAGTTTGCCCCAGCGCGGATAACGGAACAGAAGGAAGGTAAGGACAAAACTTGCAAGACCCGTACAAAACGGCAAAAACGCGCCGGGGCCAAAGCCCCCCGCGAAAATTGAAAAGACAAGGAGCGGCAGGACGGCAAGAAAAAACCTCACGGACGCCTTTCCCCTGACCGGCAGAAAAGCGGCGAACGCCTCAAAGGGAACTATCAAAAACCACTGAAGAAGGCCGGCGCGATCATAGGAAACCGAAATACCCGGATGGAAGAACGGGATGCTTACCACACTGAGCCAGAAAAAAAGCCGCAGGCCAAAAAGGACCGCCAATTTTTTTTTCACAGGACAGCCTCCGCGTAATCAACAAGGCCCGGAAGGGCGGGAACGCCAAGGACACGGGCGTGATTTTTTGGGGGAAAGAGCCAGAGGGGATCGGGAACAAAGCCCATTGCCGCAAAATCCCTTACGCTGATTTTTTCGGATTCCGGGGCGGGACTCCCGTCCGGTTCCGCCTGTTTTGGGACACTTTGGAGAACGGGCGGCGCGGGGGACCGCGCGGGAGGCCGTACAAAGAAAAGGGAGACGGCCTTCTCCTGGCGCGCAAGCAGAAAGGAGGAAAGTCCCGTATCGCAGGCGGTGGAAAAAACATAGAGTTCCCCCGAAGAGGCCGAAAGCGCCTGACCTTCCGCTGGAAGATCCTCGTTCCGGGGCGGCGCGAAGGGAAGGGCCGCAAGCTCTTCCAGAAAACCGTCCAGTTCATCCTGACCGGCTATCTCCCGGCTGTCCCGGGAGGTACGGATGTTAAACACATAGGAGGACTGTTCTTCCCTTACGGACCGCAGAAACTGGGCAAGCCGGGCCCCGGCGCGGTCCAGCATCCAGAGATCCTCCAGAGACGCCCGGCCGGAAGGCCCGTAATTGCGGAAGTACACCTCGATGCGGCTGATCTTCTCCTGATTGTCCGGTGATATGCGGGTAATAAGGGTGTCGATGCGATCCGAACTCTTCCAGTTGATGTCCCGGAAACGATCCCCCGGAGCGTATTCGCGCATATAATAGCGCTCCTCGTCGGCCGTGTTCTTGTTGCGCCTGTCTTCGGCCCCCGAACGGGCGTCAACGCGGAAAGGCTTTTGAAGACAGGGGGCGCTTCGTACCGGAAAACTCCGGCGCCGGGGAAGGCCGCAGGGAAAGGAAAAAAATCCCAGAATATCCCGGAGGCGGCAGGAACCTTCCCCCTCAAAAACCCCCGACATGGGAAAACTCAAATCCAGGCGCGCCGTACCGCTTCCCCGTGGGGCCGAAGTTTCGGCCCACACCGGACATCCCCGGCTGTTCCCGGCGGGGAAGAAACGGCCGCGTACAACAAAGTGAAGCCGGAAAAACCAGGGCACACGCCCGTCAAGACCGGTGACGAGGGTCGGCCCGGCGGTATGCGCGGAAGGCGCGTTTGACCGCGGGGGATCCGCCGTGAACGGCGACGGCGGCTTCCACAGCGGCTCCAGAGCGGCAAGCCGCCGCGCCCCCCAGGAACCCGCGAGAAACAGGGCGGCCCACACGCAGAACACCGTAAGGGCCAGCACAATTTCGTAGGCGTTACGGGCGGCAAGCGAGCGGACAAGAACAACAAGGGACAGTACCAGGGCCGCGCAGCCGGAAGGACCAAAAACAAAAACCTCACGGAAACGGGAAAGGCCGCCGGCCCTGCTGGCGTTCATTCCCTTCCGGACTCCGCCCTGGGTGTCATGGGAACCGGCGGTTCCACAGGAACCGTGTTGAGGATATGCTCCAGGGGCGCTTCGGGAGGAATGGAAGGATCGCGGGTAATAATGCGGTGGGCCATGGCGGGAATAAAAATTTCCTTGACGAAATCTATCGGCACATAGTCAAGGCCCCTGCACAGGGCCAGGGACCGTACCAGCCGGCTTATCCTTACCCCCGCCCTCGGGCTCGCGGCGCTCTCAATATCGGGATGCGACCTTGTCTGCCTTACACAATCCACAATGTAGGAACTCACGTCGCTGTGCATCTGTACATCATCCACCATCTTCTTCCAGCGTATAAGATCCGCGCTGTCGATGACGCTTTCAAAATTGTCCCAGGCATCCATTCTGCCGTGCCGCGCTATTATCTCCCGTTCTTCTTCAACGGAAGGATAGCCCAGGGAAAGGCGTATCATGAAACGGTCAAGCTGCGGCGCGGGAAGGGGAAAAAGATGAACGCCCCGCAGATTCATGGTGGCGATGATAAAGAACGGATCGTGCAGGCTGTAGAGCTTTCCCTCGATGGTAACCGTCTGTTCTTCCATTACCTGAAGAAAACTCCCCTGGGTCTTCGGCGTAAGAAGGTTGATCTCGTCGCAGAGCACAAAATGGGCAAAGATGGGCCCCTTGTTAAAAACCATCTCCCCCGAATGTCCGATGAAACGGTTATAGCCCAGAATGTCCTGCGGCAGAAGATCCACCGTACACTGAATGCGGTTAAAACCTTCCATTCTGACATCCCCGGCGATCATGTCCTCGGGCCGCCAGCGTATGGAATGGGCCAGCGCGCGGGCAAGGGAGGTTTTCCCCACCCCGTGGGAATCCGCCAGAATTACATGCCCGCCCGCTATCTGGGCGGCGATAATATATTCAAGCTTTTTCGTATCCACCGAAATAAGACGTTTGATGTTCCGTATCAAAAGTTCAACGGACGGTTTTATGTTGGAATCCATAACCCATCATATTACAATGAAGATACGGAGGACAAGGGCGCGCGCGCAGGCCCATTATTGATAAAGTTCCCTTTTTTACAATATCATAAACCGGAACGGAAGAGCGGGAAAATGCCTGACAAACCTTGCGGGGGCCTCTCGTTTCGGCGACGATCCCGTAAGGAAACGTGAAAGGAGGGGGTTGAAATGAAACAAAAACCTTTTTGGGCAAGGATATGTATTCTCGCGGCCCTCTGTGCCGGCTGCGCCGGGTTTTCCGCCGCGGGCGGAAGCGACGATCTGGACGCCGCTATCCGGGAAACCTCCGATTACCTCAACGGGAGGCTCCCCCCTGGGAACAAGCTGGTGTTCCTCAACTTCCAGTCCGCCTCGCCCCCGCTTTCGGAGTACATCATTGACGGGTTAATAGAGCATACGGTAAACGACCGGGTTTTTGCCGTGGTTGACAGGGCGAACCTCGCGCTCATCCAGCAGGAAATGAACTTTCAGCTTTCAGGCGAAGTGAGCGATGAATCCGCCCAGGCAATAGGGCAGAAGCTGGGGGCGCAGATCATCGTTTCGGGCGCGATAGCGCCGCTGGGCAACGCCTGGCGCCTGCGGGTGCGGGCCATAGGGGTGGAAACCGCAGAGATACAGGGCCAGTTTAACCGCGACATTGCCGCCGGCCGCCGCATAAGGGACTTAACCGGCGCCCAGTTGGGTGAGCCCCCCGATGAGCCCATACAGCCCGTGGCCGGAGAGGAGAACCTGGCTTCCTCACGGGTGAGCGCTCAGGGACAGGGTTTCGAGCAGCTCGGCGGCGCCAGGCTCCAGATGGCCTATGCCGCGCACAGGAAGTTCCTCAGGGATAATGAAGGCAAAGTCACGCAATTCAAGGTGCTTTCCGTGAACCGGCTGATAAACATATACGGCCAGAGAACGTCCGGCTGCCTGGTCATCAGGGTAGACGTCAACGGCAACGGCCGGTGGGATGACAATGTGGACGGTACGATCATGTTCAGCCATACCTCGAAGATATATAGCAATGTGCAAGCCGGCGATGTAGTAAGTTTGCCTGTCCCTGCGAATGACCTGGAAGATGACAAGGTCTCCGGCGCCGACCGGGACGCGCTTGCCGCCGGACAGCGGGTGCAAGCCGCCGGCGCACAAGCCAATGACGGCCCGAACCTTGAATACACCATCGGCAAGAAATTCAAGGGGGGCCTAGGATACTTCAAGCTCTCGACCGATCTTTACGATGAAGGATTACAGCCGATAGCGGTCTTCAGCCCCGAAGACGACAGATATGGCAGGATCGCGCCTTTCGCCTTCGTATATAACGTCAAGTCCAGCAGGGACAGGGATGGGATACGCGACTTTCTCGACGGTTTTAGAGGGAACTTGGCCGGAAACAACCCGCACTTGTACGCTGCCCGCAATATTCTGTCGGTACACAGGATATTGGCCGTCAACGGCGTGCCCGTCGAGTTCATGGACGAAATTAAGCCCGAAGAAAGAGCCAAACTGATACAAGAATCCTACGAGAACAGCCTGAAAATCAGGGAGTTCTACGCATCCAATACCAAGTAGCCAAATAGACACAGCTTGTTCCGGTGAAACCCGCTACGCGGAAACACCGCCCCCCTTGGAGTTTGCGCCCCGCACAGATTCCCCCGGTACCGCCCGCGTTACTCCTGGACGGTTTCCCTGATGTTGTACTTTCTGCGGAAACGTTCGATACGGCCCGCCGTGTCGACGAGTTTCTGCTTGCCGGTAAAAAAGGGATGGCAGGCGGAACAGATTTCCACCTTGATGTCCTTTATGGTAGAACGGGTCTCTATGACATTCCCGCAGGCGCAGGTGATCTTCGTCATTTCGTACCTGGGATGAATCTTCTCCTTCATAAAATCCTCACTTCCTAAGAAAGCACTGATTTATTCGAATGCGAATAAATCAGTGCTGCTTTAATGTGGTTTTTTCGCCGCTTTAAAAAAGCGCGTTTTCCGCAGGAAAACGAGAAAAACCATAGAGTAACGCTGATTAGCCACAAGTTAATCAGCGTTACCCTAATCTTCCGTTCGGCGGATTGCCGCAAAAAATGTCTTCCCCGACAGAGGGGCGGTGTCATTCCGCAGGCCGCAAAGCCGCGCCGATTTGTTCGCGTTCGAATGAATCAGCGCTTTCCTAGTCCATTCCGGCCGAACCGGTATTCATGGACTTGAGGAACGCCTCATTATTCTTGCTTTTCTTCATTCTGTCAACCAGGAGTTCGATGATCTCGATATCGTCCATGGGGTTAAGGACCTTGCGGAGTACCCAGATCTTCTGAATCTCTTCTTCGGTAAGGAGCAGCTCTTCCTTCCTGGTTCCCGACTTTTTGATGTTAATGGCCGGGAAGAGACGGCGGTCTGAAATACGCCGGTCAAGGTTGATTTCAAGGTTGCCCGTTCCCTTGAATTCCTCAAATATAACCTCGTCCATGCGGCTGCCGGTTTCGATAAGGGCGGTGGAAATGATCGTAAGGCTTCCCCCTTCCTCAATATTACGGGCGGCGCCGAAAAAGCGCTTGGGTTTGTGGAGCGCGTTGCTGTCAACGCCGCCTGAAAGGATCTTGCCCGACGTGGGCACGGTCTGGTTATAGGCCCTGGCAAGCCGGGTGATTGAATCAAGCAGGATCACCACGTCTTTCTTGTGCTCCACAAGGCGCTTGGCCTTTTCCAGCACCATCTCGGTAACCTGTACATGCCGGGTAGCCTGTTCGTCGAAGGTTGACGAAATCACCTCCGCCCGGACGGTCCTTTCCATGTCGGTCACTTCCTCGGGACGCTCGTCAATCAGGAGAACGATAAGGTACACCTCGGGGTGGTTCATCGTGATGGCGTTGGCTATTTTCTGCATCATGATGGTCTTGCCCGTCCTCGGGGGGGCCACGATGAGCGCCCGCTGGCCTTTGCCTATGGGACAGAAGAGATTGATGATGCGCTCGGAAATGCCCTCCGTCACCGTTTCAAGATTGAGCTTCCCGTTGGGATAAAGGGGGGTAAGGTTGTCAAAGGGAATCCGGTTCTGGGCGACGGTAGGATCGTCGTAGTTGACGGTTTCCACCCGGAGCATGGCGAAAAAACGCTCCCCTTCCTTGGGGCTGCGTATCTGGCCGTACACCGTATCGCCGGTTTTAAGGGCAAAGAGCCGTATCTGGCTGGGGCTGATGTAGATGTCGTCGGGACCGGGAAGATAGGAATTCTGCGGACTTCGCAGGAATCCGTAACTGTCGGGAAGTATTTCCAGGGAACCGTAGGCGTAGATGATCCCGCCGCGCTCGGTATGGGCCTTGAGAATTGAAAAGACTATTTCCTGTTTCTTGAGGGACACCATATCGTCATGGGAAATGTTGTAGGAAGCCGCCAGCTCGCGGAGATCCATCATGTTAAGCCGTATGAGTTCGTTGATCGTAAGCCGGGGCTTGCCGTTGTCCTGATCCAGCCTCGGTTCCGGCCGGCCGTAAATGTCGGGCATGGAAGGAAGATGGGACGGCAGGGACGATATTGCCCCGCCCGGTCTGGCCGGCTGACCTTCCTGAAAGGCCTGCGCGGACGGGGAGGAAGGCTCCTGCCCGTTTCCGTTCGCGGCGGCCTGCGTAAGGACCTGCCCCTGCGGCGCGCCGCCGTTAAAGACGCCCGCGGCGTTATGGCCCGCGGACGCGCCGTTATAGCGCCTGTTTTCGCGGTAGGGAGCGCGCCTGGCTTTGGCCCTCACCACAACCCTTCCCCGCCCGTCATCCCCGGAATCTTCCGCCCTGGCGGAATCCCCATCCCATGAAGGCTCCCCGTGCGGGCTTTCTTCCCCGCGCGAAACGGCCTGATTTTCCGCCGGAGCGGAGGACACAGGATCGGGTCCAAAATTCAGGGATTCGGTCTGGACATCTTCATTCGCCGTTATTTTCGGCTTTCGGCCTCTTCGTACTACTGCCATTGTTAAAACCACCTACAGATATATGGATACACTACACGGAATTGGTCATTGTTGATTGTTTCTTTTTCCCGGCCGGTCAGGCGCTGATATTGCAAAGACATGTCAATATTATCCATCCGTTTTTTTTCTGTCAATGCCCCCCAGGGAAAGACGGTCAAGCGCTTCCCGCAGCGCCGTTTCCGCCGCGGCGCCGCGCACCGTTTCCCGGTCTCCCTCGATACGAAAAACCCGCGCCGAGGACGGGCCGCCCGAAAGGGCCGTGGCTATCCACACCGTTCCCACCGGCACGGAGGTTCCGTCGCCGGAAGGCCCGGCAAGGCCCGTCACCGAAACGGCCAGGGACGCGCCGCTTTTTTCAAGCGCCGCCTCCGCCATGGCGCGGGCGGTTTCCCCGCTTACCGCGCCGTTTTTTTCAATCATATTCCGGTCAAGCCCCAGCATGACCGCCTTCGCGTCCGTCATATACGTGACAAAAGATCCCCAAAAAACACGGGAAGCGCCGGGAACGGAGGCGATACGGTCCGCCACAAGCCCGGCCGTGCAGGATTCCGCCGCTGCCAGGGTCTTTCCCCGGACGGCAAGCGCTTCCACAAGACGGACCGCTGAATCTTCACGAGCCACCGGTCCACTGCAGTTCAGTCTTGATCTCCTCGGTAGGCCGGGAAAAAATTTCAACTTCTTTTTCCGCCCTGATCATGCTGCACTGTCCCTCAAAAAGAACCCCGTCGGCAATGCGGAGCCTGGCCGCGGTTACGTCTCCCCGCACCTCCGCCCCGCTCATCATGTCGATCTTGTCCGCCGCCCATACGGCCCCTACCACCGTGCCGTATACCGTAAGGGACGTAACAGAGATATGATCCGCCTCCACAACCGCTCCCCTGTCGACAATAAGGGCGCCTGTGGCCTCTATGGTTCCCCGGAATTTTCCCTGTATGCGAAGCGTTTCCCTGAAACGGAGAAAACCGTTAAAGCTGGTGCTTTCACCGAGAACAACGATATCCCCTTCCTTCTTTTTATCCCTGACCATGCCTACTCCCCGCGGCCTTCCTCGCCATGCAGAAATTTACGGATCTGGTTTTCAAGGGCGAAAAGTCCTATTTCACTTTTCTTGAGATCCTCCCATTCCCGTATCGTTTTTTCAATACGGGCGTCCAGTTCCGCGATGTGCTTCCGTACCCGCTGGGTCTTTTCCCGTATCACTTCCACAAAATCAGGAAGGGAACGGGAATCGACTTCGCCGCCGCGCGAGAGCATGACAATGGCGGCGTCAAGATCGTCCACGCTTTTTACAAAATCCTGCAGGTTGTTCTTCATGTCCGTGTTAAGTTCTTCCGCCATGCTGAGGCGCGATTCCCGGACAGCAATCTGGGCAAGCAGTTCACGGTTCCGCAGTACCGCCCGAATCCTCGCGAGCACTTCGGAAAAATTAAAGGGCTTGGTAATGTAATCGTCCACCCCCAGTTCAAAGCCTTCGACCTTGTCCTTGACGTCTCCCAGCGCGGAAAACATGATGATGGGAATCCCCGAATATTTTGGATCTCCCTTGAGGGTCTTGGTAACTTCCCAGCCCGACATGCGGGGCATGATATTGTCCAGCAGTATCAAATCGGGCATGAAACGCCTTGTTTTTTCAAGGGCCTCAAGGCCGTCGTTGGCTTCCTCGACAATAAAACCCAGCTTGGAGAGCATCACCTCAAAAAATTCCAGATTTATTCTTTCATCATCAACTATGAGTATTTTTTTTCGGGTATTCATGATTTCCTTCCTGATCACAAGCCGCCGTTCAACCGGATAACTGGCTGTCATTTTCCTACGATGTTATAACCGTTGTCAACCTGCGGAAAAATCTTTTTGTTTTCTTCGACGCGCGCCGTCCACGGACACCGCGTCACGCGCCTGAGCCCCCGCATCCGCCGTTTTCCGGCCCTTGCCATGGACCCCATTCAATTTAACTATACGCAAAAGAAGGCCGGAGATCAACAGGAGAAAGGCGGCGGCCAGAAAAAACAGCGGAAGAAAGTCGCCCCAAGCCGTGTACAGCGTATCCGGGGTAACGACGGGAAGTTCCACGGTGATCCACGATTCGGTAAAGGGAGCGGCCATGGCGAGAATTTTGCCGTTGGGGTCTATTCCGCAGGTCTGCCCCGACGCGGTTGAACGGGCCATGGATCTGCGGTTTTCCACCGCCCGGAAGACCGCCATGGAAAGATGCTGGTTTTGGGCGGAAAGGCTCTTCGACCAGGCGTCGTTGGAAAGATTGACGATAAGCTCCGAGCCGCCCCGGACAAAATTCCGCGAAAGATAACCGAAGGTATCCTCAAAACAGATGGGACTTGAAAATTTGAAATTCCCCCCGCCGTTTCGGAAGGGAACGGAGAAGATCGTTTCATCGGATCCTTTTTCCCAAAAATGGGTATCGGCCTTTGCCAGAGTATTATACAGCCAGGGAAGCTGCTTTTTGTAGGGAAAATACTCGGTAAAGGGAACAAGACGGAGTTTCCGGTAGATCCCGGACACTTCTCCCCCTGTATAAAGCATTACCGCGTTGTAGTCGACGCGGTGATCCTTCTCCGGGTTTTTCACCGGGTCTTTGCGCGCGTCGTCGTTGCCCAGAAGAAAGGGCACGTCCTGCCGCGTGAGGTACCGCAGAAGCTCCCTTACCAGAACCCAGGACTCATGATCATCCCGGTACGTGGTATGCCAGTAGATACGGGGCACAAAGGCGGTCTCGGACCACACCACAAGGTCGGGCCGGGGCTCTTCCCGCAGGGCCTCGTCGGAAAGGCGGCGGAGAACGGAGAGATTTTCCCGGTACTGCTCCATCTCCATTCCCGGCACCTCCGCTTTCCACGGATCCGCGTTAAGCTGAATCAGGGCAAGCCGGGCGGCCGGCGCGGAGGAATAATCCACGGGCGAGACGGCTCCGTAGACCAGCGTGAGGATCAGGGCCGCCGTCCAGAGGAGGGCGGGGATCTTTTCCTTCATGATGCATTTCCGTATTGTTCCCGCGGCAAAACGTCCGTTCACCAGAACGGCGGCGATGAAAACCGACGGAAACACGACAAGGGCCGAAACGCCCCAGACCCCGAAAAGATCGGCAATTTGTATCACGGGAAGCAGCGTCCACTGGGAATAACCTGTAATGCCGTAGGAATAGCCCAGAAAACCCAGCGTGCGCAGATATTCGTAGCTTATCCAGATTACCCACTGGACAATATAACCGCGCCGGGGAAAAAAGATGTCCGCCAGCTTCAGAAAGAAGAAAACGGCGGCAAGGAAAACAAAGTAGATGAGACCGACGATCATCCCCGCCAGGGGATGAAAGGCGCCAAGCCAGTAATTGAAGAGGCCGTAAGCGGCGTAACCGTAGAGGCCCCCCCAGCACACCGACTCGGGAAGGCTTGATCTTCGTATGAGGATGAAAACGGGAACATACGCTATCCAGGCAAGCAGGGGAAGCCCTTTTTCAATGACGGGATTGGGAAAAGATCCGGCAAAAAAGAAGGCCGAAAGGATCACGAGGCCCAGATTAACGGCAATTTTTTTAAAGCTGAAAAAAAACCGCATTACCGCTGGCCTTCACCGCCCTCCAGATCCCACACATCCCGCTTGAGTTCCCGGCCGGCCCTGAAAGACGCTATGCCGTGGGGGCGTATTTCAAGAAATTCACCCGTTTTTGGATTCCGGGCCTTCTGGCGGCCCTTTCTGGCCTTGACAACAAAGGAGCCAAAGCCGCGCAGTTCCACCGCCATTCCGCCGACAAGGGCGTTTTTTATTTCGCCAATAAACAATTCAATAATAGCGCGGATTTCCTTTTGGCTTGTACCGGTTTTTTCATATATTGAATCAACGATATCCGCCTTGGTACGCTTTTTATCCGCCATGCTGCGCCGATACCGGACCGCCTTTCAGGGTATTAAAGAGCCGCTGCATTCTGGATTTTTTTCTGGCCGCGGCGTTTTTCTTGATGATGCCCTTACGGGCCGCGGTATCGATCTTCTTGATCATGTCCTTGAGCGCGGCTTCCGCTTCGGCCGTTTCTTTTTTCTGGGCCAGCGCCGTAAATTTTTTGGCGCTTGTTCTGACAGCGCTCTTTACCGCCTTGTTGCGGATGCGGCGCTCCTCGCTTTGCCGGTGCCGTTTTTCGGCGGAACTTATCTTACCTGCCAAAGGAAAACCCCCACTATGGAATCTCTCTTGATATGCGTATTACCGGAACCGGTTCCAAAATCATGGTCCTTTCGGACTACCGGATTTTGAAACCGCCCACCGCTTTGTTATTTAAAATCCGACGGACGCCGTTCGGTCCGCTTGCACTTGTCGCATTCGGCTATATTTTTCACCTTGCCGTTTTCGAAAAGGGTCTTCATCCTGACTTCACCCCCGCAGGAGCAAAAGAATTGCTGCGTGGTTTTTGACGTACGGGCGTTCTTGCTGGCCTGGGCCATGTGTCTCTCCTTGCCCCCAAAGGGCGCTTTTACCATACCACATTCGTTTCATAAAAGTCAAGTACACAAATACGCCGGAAGCCGGGACAAAGGGGATCAGGGCATTTCGACGGTACGTTCCTGCACGGGACTCCGAAGCTGCCTCCGGGCCCGGCTTTGCCATTCACCGGCGTCATCCCGGCCCGCTATAAATTCCCAGACGCCCCGCGCCTGGGCAAGTTTGCCTTCGCCGTAAAGGACGTTCGCCAGATAATAGGCGGTCTTGTAGTATTCCGTCTCTTCAATGTAGGCGGACACAAGCCTGTTCCTGGCCATCCGGTTCATAAGATCGTCAAGGCCGGCAAAGGTAAAATCATAGCGGTCCCGCAGCGCCTCCTCCAGAATGACCGTATTCTGAATGAGGAAGGCAAACATGAGGTGATCGAGGGCGGAACCGGGATTGTACCTGCCGGACGCGTAATAAAAAAAGCCAAGAAGGCGGTGGGCGGGTTCGGTCAGGGTGTTGTTGTAGCGGTACAGGACAAGAAAACGGCCTATCCCCTCGTTTTCCAGAGTTCTTCTCATGGCGTTTTTGGCAAAAGACGACTCCTCGGCCCACAGCGCATCCCTGGGCCGCCCTGTCGCGGCGTCTATTCCTTCGAGTATCCCGTTAAGGGTATTTTCCATTTCAACGTATTCCTGCCTTACCCTTCTTATCCCGGCGATTTTATAGAGAAGATCAACGGCAAAACCGGGGTTTTCGAGGATGTCCCGGCCCTCAAGGGCCTTGCGGTACTGGATGAGGGCAAGGGACAGCTCCCCTTCGACGCGGTAAATTTCACCTATCCAGTATTCGGCTTCGGGATACTCCTTGAGACGGTCCAACTGGTAAAGCGCCCTGGCCGCGGAATCGTCAAGGGCGTCTCCGGGATAGCGGTAGTACAGTTCTCCCAGAACCTCCGCCGCGGCGGTTTCATTCCTTTCGGCAATCCAGGTTTCCAGCCGTTCAAGAGAATCGCCCAGCCGGCGTATCTCGGGACGGGCAAGAAAGGCGACAAACTGCCTTTCCAGCGCGGCGTAACGTTCCCGCCGCTGACGTCTTGAGTCCTCAAAGGCAAGAAGCGCGTCCCCGTATTCGCCCGAACGGAAGAGGAGCTTCCCCTTCTCCATGGTATACCACCATGGACGGGAGGCGGAATCGGACTGGGAAAAAACAAGAGACGGGAAAAAGAGAAAAAGGCCCAACAGCCCGGCCGCGCGAATCGCCACAACGGATATTCTGCTTCTCACATGTACTCCCATCTCTTACAGAATAACGTCAAAAAAACGAAAAAAAAAGCCCCCGTTCCCGGGGGCTTCTGTAAAACGAGCCAATCGGTTTTTCTGTCAGAGCCAGATCCTCACACCAAGACCGAAGTCAATGCCGCCACCCACTCCAACGTGACTGTCACTGGCTCTTACGTGGTAATCGTTGTACTTTGAGTTCCAGAGACGCAGGCCCAGACCCAAACTGGGGATAACTTCCCCGAAGATTTCAATGCCGATACTGCCGGCTTTGAGGAGCTGCCAGGAAAGACCGATCGGCAGCCGGCCGCCGAATGACAGATAGGTCCAGGCATTGTAGTCATAGGAAGGATTATATCTGCCAAAGGTAAAGAAGCCGCCGAGACCAAGATACCAGCCGAGACCTATCTTGGGAATAAGCATCTTGTCAATGAGATAATAATCGCCGCTTAACCCTACTCCAAAAAAATCGGAATAAAGCTCAAGATTGATACCCCAGTACACAGGGAGACGGGGAGCCTTGAGGGAAAGGGCAACGCCGCCCATCCCGCTCCTTCCCCAGCCGTAACCGCCGTGCCCCATAACGCCGAGACCCCAGCCACCGGGATGTTCGGCAAAAACACAGACGCTGCACAATACGAGTCCCAGAAGAACTGCCAATACTACTTTTTTCATACATTACTCCTGTCAGAGATTTTTTGTTCCGAGGTTTTTTCATCAAATCGGGCTTGCGCCGGCCGAATTTTGAAAAAACCTCACCCTTCTTTTTAAAGAGTAATGTTAATTTAGGACGGAAAAACGGATTTTCAGTGAAAAACGGGACATTGGATCATTTATTCAAAATAATTTGCAAAAAAACGTAAAATCATACGTTCCAAAACCCGGCCGGTTTTGGAAGAGGCTCCCTGATTTTTGGGAAATACCCGAAAACTCCGCGATATTTCCGGTTGTCTCAGCTTCCGGGCAGGGATCTTGCGCCTCACAGGCGTTCCAGTTCCTCCGCGAAGGCCGCGTCCGCGTCCGCGGCGTCTATGGTCCTGACCACCTTCCCATGACGGAACAAAAGAACCTTGTTTCCCTCGCCGGTGATCCCCAGGTCCGCATGGCGGGCCTCTTCGGGACCGTTCACCGCGCAGCCCATGATCGCCACGGTGATGAGCTTGTCCAGGGTGTAGAGCCGGGCAAGCCAGCGCCCGGCAAAGGCGTGGGTGTCGAAGCTGTTCCGGCCGCAGCGGGGGCAGGAAATGATGCTGACCCCCCTCCCCTGCCGGAAGCGGCCCACAGCCCCGGACGCCGCGGTTCCGGCGGGGTCCCCGCCGCCAAAAAGATTTGCGGCGATCCGCAAAATTTCCCGGCCCGCAATCACCTCGTTTTCCATGGTATCGGAGAGGGATACCCGGATCGTGTCGCCGATGCCCTCCCCCAAAAGGGCCAGCAGGGCGGCGGTGTTTCCCGCCACCCCGGCCACCAAAGGCCCCGCTTCGGTGAGGCCGATGTGGAGGGGGACGCCGGTCCGGGCCGCCAGAATACGGTTGGCCCGGATAGTCTCCGCCGGGGAGGAAGCTTTCATTGAAACTATTACATGGGGAAAATTAAAGTCCCGGAAAATTGCCAGTTCCCGTCCCGCCGCTTCCGCCAGGGCTTCAGGGCGGTCCAAACCTTCGTCCACCCGGCGGCGGAGATCCTGGGGAAGGCTTCCCCCGTTTACCCCTATTCTGATGGGAACGTGTTTTTCCGCGGCCCGGCGGAGAACCGCTTCGACCTTTTCCCGGCCGCCGATGTTGCCGGGATTGATCCGTATCTTCGCTATAGGGAAATCAAGGCACCGGAGGGCGATTTTGTAATCAAAATGAATGTCCGCCACCAGCGGCATGGAAACCGCAGCGGCCAGGCGGCCCAAAACTTCGGCGGCCTCCAAATCGGGGACGGCAAAGCGGAGGATGCCGCAGCCCATAGCCTTGAGCCGCCCTATCCGTTC
>JAIRXH010000165.1 GCA_031268385.1 Treponema sp.
GGTTCCATCGCACGGGCTGACGCCGAATTCGTCCGCGTGGTCCATGGTTTCTTCCGCGCAGTCCGTGGCTATCTTCCTCTTTCCGTCCGCGCGGCCAGGCGGCGTCCCGCCGTCTATACATCCTGAAAATCCTTTGAAAACCTCTTGATAGGTAATAGAAAATATAGTACATTTGCTGTATGGATTATGATGTCCATATGCCGAAAAAGCTGGAAAAAACGCTTCGGAAAATGCCTGAGAACGCAAGACGGACGCTATTCCATCTGGTGAATGATATTCGGGAAACCGGCCCGGTACGTCCTGAATATCATAATTATAGCAGACTGGGTAAAAATACCTATCATTGCCATTTGGCATATAACTGGATCGCCTGTTGGCGAAATGAAAACGACACGTGCATTGTGGAGGTTGAATATGTTGGCAGTCGTGAAAAAGCCCCCTATTGAGTTTACCGTGCGGGGGGAAATCCCCGCCAAATACCTCAATCTTTTGAAGAAAGATTTCGGCCCTGCCCTGTCTGTTTTTGAGGACGGGGAAACCATGCCCGTAACGGAAACGGGCTGGTACAGGGAAATGAAGGAAAAAGAAACGCCCGGAGATACCCTCCGCTTTTACCGGACGCTGCACAAGATGACGCAGGATACCCTGGCGGAGCGTCTTAACGTAACCAGGCAAAAAATTTCCAACATGGAGCATAACGCAAAACCCATCAGCCGCAAGACCGCTTATCAATTGTCCGAAGTCTTTGGGATACGTCCGGGACGATTTATCTAAGGGCAACGCCGATTGGCGTCAAGTCAGGCGGCGCCGCCCTAGTGGGAAAATTTCAGGACAAACTCGTTGCTCCATGACTGGCCCGGCTCAAGGGACACCCGGAGAAGAAGCGTAACGCGGGTGGACTGGTACAGATCCGCCGTTCCGCCCCGCACTTCGCAGGGGGCGCTTGCCTGAACAATGCGGACCTCGAACGCTTTTTTCGACCCCAAGCTGATCTGCACCTCGTTTTTGAGGTCCTGAAACTTGAGGGATTCAAGGCCCGCCGTGTCCGCCGCCGCATTCCCGTCAAACGGAACGTTTCCCCTGAACACCCGCACGAAGTCTTCGCCGCATCCGGGAAAGGAAAGATCCACCGAGGAGGAAAAAACAAAATCCGTTTTGTCCGCGCCGTTGTTGACCAGAACATAGGAAACGGCAAGGGTATCCTTCCGGCTCTGAAAGGTTTTTTCCATGCCTATGCCGCCGTAGGAGACCTGATCATTGACAGGAAGCGTAAAACGGATCTTGAGCCTGCCCCGGTCCATTTCGCCGGGAACAAACTGTTCGTCCCCGCAGTACCGGAAAAAGGTCTCCGCGCCGGGGGAAAAAAGGGTGTCGGTAAAGGCGGCCGGTCTTCTCTTCTTCTCCCGGACTTCCTCCGCCCCGGCTTTTCCACGGGGAACGAGGGTATCAAGGTAATTCCAGTTTTTCGGCAGGTAATCCAGTTCGAAGATCCCCGCGCCGCGCGGTTCTATATAACTGTTGATCTTTTCATCCTGCAAAAGATATTCGGTTCCGCCGTCCAGGTTGACATCGAAATGAAGCAGCGACGGACTGAAACGGCCCTTTTCCCTGGTTATTTTTTCCGCCCCTATAAGGGCCCGGTACGCCGCCTTCCGCAGTCCGGGCCGGAAAATTCCGCCGTGCGGCGGCGGTACGTAAAGATCGCACCCCTGGGCCTTCCACAGTTCCTCCCGCGCGGTACGCTTGCGGGCCTTGTCCCCCCGAAGCTGGTTGATGAGCGTGTGCACGTAGATCATCTTTGAATACACACCGTTTGATTCAGGATAGTCAATGATGAAGCGCCGGGGGCCGGAACATCCCCTGAACACGGAACCCGCGTAAAGCGGAGCCTCCCCGAGGGAGCCGGGGAAATAGGCTTTCTTCAGTTTTTCAAGTGAACGGTTGAGCTTTCCGGGAGTGGTGTATTCGACAAAGGATTCGCAGCGGGAAAGTTCCTCAAAAAAACGCTGAAAGACACTTTCAGGATCGTCCCCTTCGCCGGTAAAGAGCGTCTCGGGAAACACCGACACTGTCCAGGAACCCGGCGGCAGTGTCCTGGCAAGGCCGTTAAGAACGTCCGAGGCGTTCTTCCGGGCAAACCCGGCCTTAAGTTCATTGGAGGCGGGAAAGACCGTGATAATCTTCCCCTGATCCTCGGTCACGCAGG
The DNA here is from genome assembly GCA_031268385.1 of Treponema sp. GTDB lineage: Bacteria > Spirochaetota > Spirochaetia > Treponematales > Breznakiellaceae > JAIROE01. The sequence goes on from JAIRXH010000165.1 coordinate 2,207, forward strand.
GAAGGTACAGATCGCCGCCCTCAAGGCCGGCAAGAAGAAACTGGCTGTCCGAAAGAAACGTGTAGCCTACCCCGCAGGCATTAAGGGGGCTTACCAGATTCTGCTCCCAGGCAAGCGCGGGAAGCCAGCAGCCCTGCGGCCGTTTCCCGAAACTCTTCCTCAAATAGGTAGTCAGAAGTTCCACCTGGCCTATTTTGTCCTGCGGGGGAATGATGGGCATCATCGGCTCATAAAAACCGCCGCCCAGGATTTCAACCTGCTTGCGGGAAAGAAGATCCCGTATGAGGTAGAAGAATTCAGGATGAAAACGTTCCAGCCTGTGCAGCAGCACACCCGAATAGTAAAGCACCGCCTGTATTCTGGGGAACTGGTACAGGGTCTGTATGAAGGGCTTTACGCGGCATTCATAGACAGCCTCGAATTCATCGTCGCCGGCACCGAGAGGAACGTGGTTGTGGGAGCCCAGAACAAGGCTTATGGTACGGCTCATCCTATCCCCCCAGCGCCCTGAACAATACGGCCGCGGCGGAAGTAAAGATCAGGGACAGAAGCCCCATGGAGATGAGGAGGAGGGGGCTTCCCCTGAGGAAGGAAGGAAGGGCCTCCAAAAGGGAACGGCGCCGTATTTCCCGCACAAGAAACATTACCGCCAGGACGCCCAGGGTAAAACCCGCCGTAATCGCCAGCGCCTCCGCGAAGCCCGAGGCAAGCATCCGGGCAAGCAGAAGGGACGAACCGGCAAGTCCGTCGTAACCGGTAAGGGAATCAAAGACCAGCGGCGGAACCGTCTTTTTTTGAAACGCCAAAAAAAACGACTGGAGCCCGTGGCAGAGGACGGCGCTTGCCGGAAAGAGAACGATGTACTCAAAAAAACCAAGCAGGGGAAAGACGGCCTGCAGAGAGGACCAGAGGACGATAACGCTCACAAAGAGAACGCCCGTCTGAAAAAAAGGAAAACGGCCGTCTTTTCCTCTGTCCGCCAGGGCGCCCATTCCAAGGCCGCAGAGAACCAGGTTAAAGGACAGACCCGAAAAAACGGCAAGAGCCGCGAGAGAGGCGGCGCGGCTCACAGTTCCCCCCCCGGATTAAGGCGGCGGTAGATCCCCGTTCCGTACCCAAGAATAATAAAAGCCCCGGCGGAAGACGACACGATGCGGACCGGCAAAAAGTTGCCGTCTTCAAACGAAAAGATCCGTACAATCCCCTGCGCGCCGCCGGGAAGGGAAAGGGAAAGAAAGCCCAGCGGCTCGCGTATCAGGGAAAAGGCCACAACAAGAAGCCCCAGCACCAGAGCCTCCGAGCAGGCGTCCACGGCGGTTTCCAGCGCGTCGCCGGAATTGACGCGTTCCCAGACGCCCGATCCGGTAAAGACCAGCGGAACAAGGACGGCAATAAACATCATCTGCGCCCCCAGAAGGGGACAGAGGAACCAGAGCAGAAGGAGGTAGAGGCTCCCTGTAAAGGACGACAAAAAAAGAAGGATGACGGGCTTTCCCCTTTTGGGAAAAAAGGCCTCCGCCAGGGAGGCGGCAAGCGCCGAAAAGACATACACCCACACCAGGGCTCCCGCCGCGGCAAGGGCAAAGGCAAGCCGGCACGAGGCCATGATCAAGAGTCCCCCCCCCATAAACGCGCTGAGGGGGGCGTGCTTCCCCCAGAAGGGATGTGTTTCTCTCACGTTTCCCCCCCCGTTCCGGTTTCCGCCTCGATACGGCGTATGTAGATTCCCATGAGTCCTTCCCGGAAACGCGGCATGAACTGTTCGGCATGGACAGAAAGAGGGACTATTTCATCCACTTTTCCGCCGGAACCCAGAAAGGCGGCGTAAGGGGTCATGATCCCGTCTCCCATCACCAAAAAAACAAACACGGCGCCGTCCGACTCCGCGAGGGAATACCATGTTCCCGGAAGGCCCGATCCGCGCCTGGGTCCGGGCGGCGGAAGAGAGGCGCGCAGACGCCGTTCCTCGCCGCGCTGTATAAAGACACGGTTCACCGCCCGCAGGAACGAACGATCCCGCACGGACTGGGTAAGGGACCAGAGCAATAGACCGGCGAGGAAGAGCCCCGCCGTCCAGCCAAGAAAAACGGCGGCGTCCGTAAAACCGGAGAAAAACCGTTTTTTCTTTTTTTCGGCGCCTTCGTTCACCGGAATAACCCCTTCCCGGCCGGCTCACGGCTTCCGGCGTAAAGACAGCGGAATTCAACGCCGCGTACAAAGACGCTTACGGCGTTAACCGTGAGGACGGCAAGAAACGCGCCGCAGTGATCAAGCCCCTGATAGCGGAAAAGCCATGACAGAAAGCCCGCCAGCGCCGCGCCGGCAAAGATCCCCGCGCCGGATTTTGCCCCGGTAACAGGCTCGGCGGCAAGAAGAAAAGCCGCGGCGATGGTTCCCCCGGAAAAAACGCCGAAGATTATGTCGCCGCTTCCCGCCGCTCCGCCGAAGGGAATGCCGCCGGCGATTCTGACAAGAACGGCATACACCAGAAGATACACGGCGGGAACCCGGAGGCGGCCGGCCTGAAAGGCGGCGACGGCAATGGTTCCCGCCAGAAGGGCGGCAAGCCCCCGGTCCGCGATAATCCCCGGCGCCCTCGAAACAAAGAGATCCACATAACCGGAAGGCAGTTCGGCCCCCAGAAAAGAAAAGACCGAGCCGTTGAGCGCGGAGCTTATTACCCCGTCAAGCCGGCTTGCCGCCCACTCTCCCCCGCTTCCGGCTATCTTGAGTATGCCGAGGGGGGAACCCTGAGGACTGGAAAGACCCGCGGCAAGTCCCCCGGTAATGACGCTTAGGGGAGATCCCCGAAGCGCCGAATCAAAGGCGTCCGGCCAGGAAACCCGGAGAAAAAGCCAGCCCCCGGCCGCGGGGTTCACCCAGTTCGACCCCAGACCGCCGAAACTGTGCTTTACCACCACCATGGCGAACACCGCCCCCAGAACGGCGTACAGGGGATGTATCCGGTTGGGAAGGAGCAGGACGAGCACCAGCGCCGACGCGGCGGCGCTTCCGTCCTTAAGGGCGTCAAAACCATATTCCCGCCGGGTCAACAGGAGCTCGGCGGCCAGCGCCGCGGCCAGCGCGGAAAGGGCCAGAACGAGGGAGGCGAAGGAATCGGTCAGGGAAGACTGTACAACGGCGGCCAGGGCGCACAAGGCCACCGTCCACATTCTCCCCGGCGTGGGACGGGCCAGGCTGACCTGCGGACGCTGCCGGGAAAGAAATTCCTGTTTTGCCATTATGTCTTCCCCCCGGCGAAACCCGTATCCCCCAGAATACACGCGGAAAGGGGAAGGCGTGAAGGGCACACAACGTCACAGCAGCCGCAGCCGTGGCAGCCGCCGGAAAGCGGAGAGCGGTCCCTGGTCTTCGAAGTGGGAACGGCGCGGGCCACTCCCGTGTAAGCCGAAGCGGGGGAAGACGCCGGAAGCCGGGGAAGGCCGCGGAGGGTTTGTTTGTAAAGTTCCTCGGGATCAAGGCCGACGGGACAGACCGCCCGGCATTCTCCGCAGCTTATGCAGTTCCGCGTACGGCCGCGCGCCATCCTGTTTTCAAGCATGGCGAATACCGCGTAGCTTGTCCTTGTAACAGGCTCGTCAAGATCCGCCACCGGCCGGCCCTGCAGGGGAGATCCCGTCGCGATGCGTTTGGGCTTGTTGACAAAACCGCCGCATTCGGCGAATACCTCGCCTATGCGGGTCCCGACACGCACCTTCATCACCTGCGGCATCTTGACCGCCGATCCTCCCACCGCCACATAGCGGTCCAGTATGGGCTTTTTGAGCTTGACCGCGTCGTGAACCGCCGCGAGCGTGGCGGGCCCAAGGACAAGCAGGGAACCCAGTTCTATCGATTCCTTTTTGGCGTACCGGCGCAGCACCAGTTCCAGTTCCCGCCGGTTGCGCTGGGGATAACGGGAGCCGGCCAGCATAAGGGAAACGGGAATATCCCATCCGGCGGAGGCGGACACAAGGGCCTCTCCCAGATCACGCTCCCCGCGCGACAGGGCATAGACGACGCGGTTTATCCGCCCCGCCCGGCTCATGATGAGCGCTCCCTCAACCACCGCCCCAATCCGTTCCCGGCAGAGCAGCCTGTCGGCGGCAAGCCAGGGATCGTCAAACACACAGCCGGCAACCAGCGTGTAGGGTTCCGGGGAATTTCTGAGGGAAGAGATCATGTCCGACACCGGATAACCGGAACCTTCCATCTCGACTATGCCGTATTCGGAGATGACGCGCTGAAGTTCAAAACAGGTAAGGCCTTCCCAGGGAAAGATCTCCTCTTTTTTGCCCAGCTTTTCAAAACTCCCCTCAAGGCGTATCACCAGGGCGTCGTTGACGGAACCGTCCCCTTTCCACGACACCATGCGTATCACCCGGCCGGGAACGGTGGCGTGAATATTGGCGGAAAGCCGGCCCTGTCCCCTGGCGATGATCATGCCTTCGCGGACCGTATCCCCTACCGAGACGACGGGATAGGCCCGCGCCCCCGAATACTGCGCCAGGGGAATTATTGAAAGGCCGGGAAGACAGGCAACCACGCTGGGCCCCCTGGCCGGAACCGAAGGATCTTCCAGGGAAATTCCCCCACGGGGAAAAGAATACACTCTTGTCATAGCCATATACGCTCCGGGGCCTTTACCATCCTCTTCCTGTATACTACCATACTTCTCATTCTTTTGCCTCCCCACCGGGGCCGAAGCAGGGCCGAAAAGGAACAGAAAACAAGCAGCAGGACGGGAACGGCGTCCCGCCTGCCGGGAAGCGAAACCGCCGCGCCGCTCTCCATGTTCTCCAGAAAATTCACCAGATCGGCAAGGGGAAAGGGGGGAATGTCCCGGTACAGATCCCCGGAATCGGGGGAAACGGGAATACCGGCCGGCGTTTCGGGAAGCCCCTCTTCCGGAAGCCCCGTTTCGCCCGGAACATAACGGTGATAGGAGGAATCCCCCCCCGAAAGGGGCCTGTAGGAAAATTCCGCCTGGAACGCGGCGTGGGCCAGGTATTCTTTCTCGGAAACAAGCAGGGCCCTTTCCGCGGCAATCGTTTCGCCGCCGGCGTTTACCCGGCCGGGGAACAGCGCCGGAACAAGGGCCACAATCGAAGCCAGGGTAAAGGGCAGGGCGCGGGGGGGGAAAAACACCGCCTTTACGCTTTCCCTGAGAATGGGAACCGCCCTGAAACGAGGGTGATCTTCCCCGCCCCGCAGGGATTCCGCCCGTACCGAACAGACAAAGATCCCCAAAACCAGGGCGGCGGTAATTCCCGCCGTCATCCGCTCAAAGACGGTTCCGAACGCCGCCAGGGCGGCGTAACAGACAAGCATAACCAGGGCGGGGAACAGCAGTTTCCGGTAGGGAACAAGACACTCCCAAAGGCGCGTATCCCCAGGATGCCCGCGGTACCGGCGGCAGGCAAACCACTCGGCGAGCGGGCCGGCAAGGAGGGCTGTAAGGCCGGCAAGGAAAGCCGCCATGACGAGGGAACGGGGACCGCCCAGGGAAAGGGCCGCCATAACGGGGAGGACGGCGGCGGCGGGAAAAAGGGGCCTTGAAAGAAAAACAAAACCCAGACCCGCCGCGGAAAAAAGGATGACAAAGGGGTACAGCGGCGCGCCGTAACCGTAAAAATCGAGGGAAAAGGGAACGCCGACGGCGCCGGGAAGGGCCTTTTCAAATTTTCCGGGGCTTTTTCCGGTTATGGGAACAAAGAAAAAACGCCTGCCGCCGTGTACAAAAAACGCACGAAGCCTTTCGGCGTATCCGTCGTTCCGGGGATCAAAAGAAAAGATCCGTTCATCCCAGCGCTCCAGCGGAACACGTTCCAGTCCGCCAAAATCATCGAGAAAAGCCCACATGCCCGATTCGGAAAACACCCCCGGCGGCTCCAGCCCGGCAAGCGGGGCGATTTTTCCGCGTATTTCGGCGTCGGAAACAGCTTCGTCCACGGAAAGAACGGCGTATATTTCCGCCGTACCGTCCCGGCGCCGCCCTGGCGTCCCTTCCCCGGCGGTCAAAACCACAAGAAAGGCGCCCGCCAGGAACGAGATAGCGAAAAGAACCGCCGCCGACAGCCTGAACGACATTAAAGCCTACAAAACGGCATAGGCCGCGGCTATAAAAACACCCATGAGGCCGCCGATTACCACTTCCAGAGGAGTATGACCGTGAATTTCCTTGACGGGATGAAATTCGACGCCGTGCTTTTCCGCCAGTTGACGCCCCAGATTGTTGAGCGTCCTGCCCTGAAGCCCCGAAGACCGGCGGACCCCCATGGCGTCTCTCATCACGATAAGGGCAAAAAAAAGGGAAACCACAAACAGATCCGAACGCAGGCCGCTCCGAAACGCCGTCGACGTAGCGATGGCGGCGACCATGGAAGAATGGCTCGAAGGCATACCGCCGGAACGCCAGATGACGGTCTCCAGAAGCTCCCTGATACTCCGCTTCCTGCCGCCCAGGAGCACAACGGCCGTCTTTATCAGTTGGGCCATGAACCAGCTTGAAACGGCGGACAGAAAAATGGGGTTCTCGAAAAAGCCCTTAATCGCTTCCGTCCGCACGGCTATGAGCAGAGGCACTACACACCCCCGTTCCCTTTTCTATCGTTCATGCCTATCATTCATACCACAGTTCCGGGAAAAAAACCATTGGCAAAAACCGGTATATGTGACGGCGCCGCGGTCCGGGGGCAGCGCCTGCCCGGCCCCGGAACAAGGCCGGGGGCAGCGCAGTTTACAGTATCCCGTTGATAAAGGAAATGATCCCGCCGGTTACATCCTCCCGTATGTCCCGGTCGTTGTGTATCTCGTGGCGGTGGCCGGAGTACAGTTTCGTCGTCACCTTCCGGTGCCCCGTTTCGGCAAGCCAGTTGGCAACCGCGTAGACCCCTTCGCCGTAGTTTCCCACAGGATCCTGATCGCCTGCGATGTTGTACACGGGAAGGCCCGTGGGAACCTTTTCCGCCCAGCCCTTTCCGGTAATGCTTCCCACCAGTTCCGCAAGATCGTAATTGGACTGGTTCGTAGGCGGATTGGCGAGATTGTTGAAAGGGTCCGCCGCGTGATCCGCCACTACGCCCGGATCACCGGAAATCCAGTCGCCGGGACCCGACGGATTTTCGTAACGGCTGGTCCAGCCGGCGAACATCTTCCCCAGAAACGCGGGATCCCGCTCTCCGCCTTTTCCCGCGCCGACCAGCGCCTTCAATTCCTTCGCCGTCTCTTCCATGCCGTTCATGACCCCGCAGGTGCCGCAGATAACAAGGCCCGCAAGCAGGGAACCGTAACGGGCGGCGAAGGAACGCGCGATCATGGACCCCCAGCTGTGGCCGAACATGACAAAGGGAATTCCCGGATGTTCCTTCGCGACAATGTCGTAAAGACTCTTTTCATCTTCCGTGGTGGTAAGGTACCCCTTTTCGCCGTAATCTCCCCATGTGTTTGAAAGGGCCGCGGTCTTGCCGTGCCCCACATGATCGCCGGCGCCGACGATAAAACCCGCCTCGTTCAGTTTGAGAATAAGGTCAAGATACCGGCGGGAGTGTTCCCCCAGACCGTGCACCACCTGTACCACGCACCGGGGCTTCCGTATGGGAGTGTAAATCCACGCCTGTACCCTGTCCCTGCCGTTCCAGGACGGAAAATCAATTTCTTTAAACGCCATAAACACCTCCTTGAACTTTTATTCCAAAACTAACCGGGTTTTGGAACAAGCTCATTTGTTGATCCACACCGTCATTTCTCCCCCGCCCCGGTTGGCCCAGGCGTAATAGGGTATCAAAAACAGTTCCCGCTCTTCATATACGGCGTCCGCCCGATTCCGGTAAAGCGCGCCGCCGGGCCAGTCCTTTTCCCTTTTTCCGGTAAATGAAACAACGGTAACTCCCTCCAGAAGATCCTTTCTGTACGCAACCTTGATGTCAGAAGGGTTTCCCGCGTGAAGGCGGAAAAGCTCCTTTCCGTTGTCCTTCTCTTCAAGACAGTAAACCACCGGTCCACGCATGACGGCCACTTTTCCGGCGTTTTCCCGTACATGGGGATTGGACTCCATGATGCGTACCGGCATGTCAAAGACAATGGTAATGCTGTCGCCGCCGCTCCATTCGCGGCTCGCGAGGGCATAGCCGTCCTTCAGAGTATACGCCAAAGCGGCGCCGTTGAGCTTTACATCGAAAGACTGGCACCAGGATGGAATGCGGAAGCCGTAGGTAAAGGCCGTTTTTTCTTTCATGGAAAAGCCGATGACAACCCGCCCGTCCCACGGATAGTCTGTTTCGATCCTGATCCCCACATCCCTGCCGCCGGGAGAAACCTTCGCGTCGCTTCCCGCGTAGAGATGGGTATACACGGCGTCCGCGTTGACCGAGTGCACATAAGAGCCAAGCGAGGCAAGAACGCGGGCAAGGTTCGGAGGACAGCAGGCGCAGCCAAACCACTTCTGCCGTTCTATCTTCACATGCCGCATCCTCCTGTCTTTAAGACTCGCTTCGGGAAGCGCCTCCAGGGGATTCACATAGAAGAAAGATTTTCCGTCCAGGGCCATGCCGCTTATGACGCCGTTAAAAAGCGTTTTTTCTATCACGTCGGCGTATTCGCCTTTCGCCTCGATAGCGGCCATTCTCCGGGCAAAAAACGCCAGCCCTATGGCGGCGCAGGTTTCCGCGTACGCCGTATCGTTGGGAAGATCGTAATCGTAGGAGAAAGCCTCCCCATAGGCCGACTGTCCTATGGAGCCTGTAATGTACATCTGTTTCTTCGAAATGTTTTCAAAAAGGGATCCGCAGGCGGCAAACAGTTTTTCATCTCCCGTAAGCCTTGCCACATCCGCCATGCCCGAGTAGAGATAGACGGCCCGTACCGCGTGTCCTTCGGCGGTATGCTGATCCCGCACCGGTTTTCCCGCCTGGTAGTACTGGTATTGTACGAAACTGTCCTTCCAGTAAAAGGCGTTTCCGTTCCGTCCGGTTTCAGCCTCAAAGTAAAGAGGCTGCCGTCCCCGTTCGTCGATAAAATACTTCGCGAGAGCGAGATGTTTTTCATCCCCCGTCACGGCATGGAGCCGTATCAGCGCCATCTCCGCTATCTCGTGGCCGGGGTAACCGTGAAGCTTGCCTTCCTCCGCCCCTATATGTTTGTCCACACAGGCAACATAGCGGATCATGGCGTCCAGGAGCTTCCGTTTTCCCGTCGCCTCATAACAGGCGACGGCCCCCTCTATGAAATGCCCCAGACAGTAAAGTTCGTGGTTGTCCTTGAGATTGGTAAAACGCTTGTCAAGGCCGTTGATGATGTAGTACGTGTCAAGATAACCGTCGTCCTGCTGGGCGTTACAGACAATGTCGACGGCCTGGTCAATCGTCTTTTCAAGTCCGGCGTCAGGATGCCAGACCAGGGAACAGGCGGCGGCCTCTATCCATTTGGCAAGATCGCTGTCCTGAAACACCATGCCGCCGAATCCGGTATCCCTGGGCACCCCGTAATCCAGTTCCGGATGGGTCAGTTCGGCGGCAAGCCTGAAATTCCTCATGCAGTAGCTGGGTTCCGCGCCGGGGATCCCGTCGTTGAGGGCCTTCCACTGGTAGGGAATTACGCCGGTCCTTACCCGTTCCATAAAAGCGCTCCAGAAACTGTCATTGATGACAATATCCTTCGGTTTGACAAATTCCGAATATGCCGAGGTGTCCATGTTTATCTCCTTGTCAATAAGGGTAAAAGCGTCATTCTGAGATCGGTACGGCCGTAGGGAACAAGCTCGATTTCCTCTTCCGCGCCCAGCGGTTCGAGGGACGCGGGAAGCGGAGAGGCGGCGCCGTTAACCAGGGGCCAGTCAACAGGGACGCCAAAAGTCCGAAGGCTCACCGGAGAGCTCTCCACATCCCTGGCAAAGGCGGGACCCTCAAGGCCGCGTCTTAGGAACCGGAGATCATCCCCTGTGAAAGCGAAATTCCACGGCGACTCTCCGTAAGTCTCGTAGTCACAGTATGGAAATTTCCGCTCTACCCCGTCCCGTGTATATTCACGTTTTTCCCGGCGGGCCTTGACGGGCAGGGCAAACACAAGGTTTCCCCGCCTGCAAAAATAAAGCGAAGCATCGGAGCTTCCTGAAGAAAAGGGAACCATTTCCGCGGCAAAATCCATTTCGGCCCGTATCTCCGTTTTCTCCTTCCATGTCGTATGAATGGCATGCCGAACGGCGGCGGCGACCGGTTCCCCGTTTATCCGTATGTTCCGGGCGGAAGCGGGAAAACGGAGGGAAAGGGAAAACGTTACGGGCTTTTCGGCGGTAACGGTTACCCGGTAACCGTCCTCAAAAGGATAGCCGGTCGTGATTTCGCAGCGAACGGGAACGCCTTCCACCACCGTGTCAAGGGAACAGGGCACAATGGCGCCGACGGCAAGGCCGGAATCTTCCCTGAGGATACCCGAAAGGGCCAATTTCGGCCAGCCCTGACCAAAATTGGCGGTACAGCATCCGAAGTGAGGCTCCAGCCCGAAGAGGTGGGCTTCCTCGTTATTGGTGGTAAAATGGCTCTTTTCCAGCCTGGCGCACTGGACCTGATTACTCATCTGATCGTACTGGTGGCTCCACATATCGGCGCTGCAGGCGGCCGGAAGGCCGTTGAAGGCCAGGGATTCAAGGCGGTCGGCCCAGATGTCCCCGGCGCCGAGGGCAAGCAGCCATTCACAGGAATACATCGCCTCGACGATGCCGCAGAGTTCAGTACCCTGAATGGGGCTGCGTCCGGCAAGGCACTCGTCCCCGGTAAAGTGACCTATGGGCATCCCGTGATCACGGAGCAGAATACGAAGGGCTTCTCCGGCAAATTCGGCGCCGGAAAAGCCGCCTTGCGCCGAACCGGGAGAAGCCATAAAGGATTCGTAGAGGGCCTCGCCTTTAAGGCACATGGCAAGATTTACCACATGCGTCATGAAATTCCACCGGCCGGCCCCCTGGGTCCGGCTGTACGGCCAGGCATGAAACAGTGCCTTCCAGTTTACACCCTGACTTTTCAGCATTACCGCGAGATCCGTCATCCACCGTTCGGGGATCCGTTCATAGAGCCAGCGCAGGGGAATAAGGCACTCAAACCAGCGCGAGGCTCCCCAGGCAAACAGGGTCGTTTTTTCAAGGTGAAGGTACAGGGACTTAAGGGCCCGGTACACCGCGCCCTGGACGCGCTCATCCCCCGTGCAGTCGTGGTAAAGAACCAGAACCTTGCAAATGAGAAAGGCGGCCCACATGTCGTAAAGATTTCGTTCCTCCTGTGAACAGGGACAGATCCAGCCGTCGTCTTTCTGCCTTTCAAGAATCGCGTCTATGTAGAGGCGGGCCCGGCCCTTGAGGTCCTCATCGTCCAGAAGCCAGGCCATGGGGATAAAACCGTCCAGCCAGTAGGGAACACGTTCCCAGCCTTCACGGTCTCCCCCTATCCATTTACTGTCCCGGACATCAGGCCACACCCTGTCAAGATTCCCGCAAAGCCCTTCGGCCTGTATGCGAAGCTGTTCCCGAAGCCAGCCTGACGGCTTAAGCTCTTTCGCGGTAAAAAAACGGTATGGTTGTTTACGCATTGTTTATTCCTTTACAATAATATACTTGACGCGTTTCATAAAGCCCTGGTAACGATTGTGAAAAGCCCCGATGGAAAGAAAGAGGGTAATGCCTCCGGCGGCAAGAATCATCCAGATCACGCCGAAAACATTCACAGGATTCAGGTCCACGAAGGCGTCAAAAACCATGCAAAGATATTCGTGAAAAATAAAAATGACCAGGGTTTTCCTGCCCACATAGCCGAGGAAACTTTCTTTGGAAGGAACTATGGCAAGAAGCAGCGCGCCCAGGATCATGGCGGCGGGGATAGACACCGCCCGGATCAGGAGGGCATGGGAACCTGCCCTGGTATAGCGGTAAGGAACGCTCTTTACCAGACTCAGGGGCAGGGCCTCCACATCCAGGGCGCCGTAAACCGCGTAAAAATAAACAAGAACACACAGCGCCAAACTTGCCGCGACAAGAACAATCCTGCAAGACCGTTTCCGCAGTCTTTCAAAATATTCTTTTCTGCAATAAAAACCCATAAGAAAGAAACCGGCAAAACAGATGGTCCTTGAAAGAGCCAGAAAATCACCGATTTGAGTATAGTTCCCGGTTAACAGGGAAAGGCCGAAAAGGACAAGTATATTAAAACGGATTTTTATCATGACCGGTAAAAATACGGAGAGGGTAAACATACTGACAAAAAACCAGTAGGCCCACCAGGGAATACCCGGTTTGATGTTCCAAAAACCCAGGTATATGCTGTTGAAAACCTGATAGAGGGTATTCCAGATAAAGTAAGGCAGCAAAAACCGCGCAAAGGCACCGCCGGCGGCCTTCCCGGCATCCTTGCGGAAGTAGCCGGTGACAAAAACAAAGAGGGGCATGTGGAATATATAAATAAATATCCACAGATAATAGATAAAGGGGCTCCCGTAACGGTACTTTTCGATGGTATGTCCGAGAACAACCAGAAAAATCAGAACGCCCTTTACGTTATCAAGATAATGATCCCTCGTAACAGATCTCCCCAAAAAACCGGCCCCCGGAATTTCCTGAGGCCGGCTGCCGGCGTCCAAAAACAAAACAAACAGGAACCATTCCAAAACTTCAGTTCTGAAACAGGTTCAACTTACTTCAGATTTGTCTTGTTGAGTTCGTTGAGGGTCACGGTAAGTTCGGCAAGGCCTGTTTCAACATTCTGCTGACCCATCGTCATCCTGTCTATAACCTTCATGCTGGCGTCAAGCATTTCGTTCCAGTTGTTGGTAAAATACATGGCTTTTGCATGCTGCGGGGAATTGAAGAGCACGCCCTTCTCCTCATTGGTAAGGGAAGTGAACATCCTGTCCCTGAGCCTTTCCTGGGTGGGAAGATGCATCAGCATACCGAAGGCCTGATCGAGGGCGATGATCTCCTCGGCTTCCGGCCCTATGAGGAAACTGATGAGCTTCCAGGCTTCTTCCTTGTATTTGGAGGAAGAGAACACCACATAGTCGTCCAGAAAGAGGACCGTCATCGAACCGTTTTTGCCGCGGGGAATGGGCGCCACGCCCCAGCGGAGTCCTTCTTCCATTGCTTCGGCATAAACGGGAATCTGCCACTCGCCTTCCAGATACATGCCCAGCTTGTTGGTCATAAAGAGCTGATCGTTGGGCGGCGCGCGCGTCGTCTGAAGCATGTTGGGCGCGTAGCCTTCCCTGATCATATCCAGAAGCCAGCGGTAGGTTTCCACCATGGGAGGCTGATCAAACGTACTGACCGTCCCGTCACCGGAGAAGACATCGCCGCCTTCGGAGTAGTAAAAGGAATTGCTCCGTTCGGGACTCAAATTCGCGTAAAAGCCGTACTGTTTGTTCGGCCCCTCGCCTTTGGTAAGCCTCCGGGCAATCGCCTTGAATTCTTCCAGTGTCCAGGTGTTGTTCCAGTCGGTTGAAGGATACGGAATTCCCGCCTCGTCAAAAAGGGTCTTGTTGTAGCACACCACCAGGGTATAAATACCCACAGGCAGGCCGTAAAGCCCTCCGTTGACCTTGGCCTGCTCGAAGACATTGGCGTCGTACTCGGCCATGTTAATATCCCGGCTTACAAGGGCGCTCAACTCGTCAATCTGGCCCATGGAGCTGTACTGGGGCATCTGCAGGGAGCCTATACGGCCCGTATCGGGCGGAGTCCCCGCGGCAATAAGAGTCATGAGCTTCTGCCCGTACCCTTCCCAGTCGCCGGGAACGTTTTCCATAACAACCTTGATATTGGGGTTCTTCTCCATAAAAAGGTCCACGCACTTTACCCAGGTGTTGAATTCCTGCTCGCCGCACATCACCGTAAACGAAATTTGGGTTTGTGCGGAAGAAGTCCCGCCGCCTTGAGAAGCGGCGCTCCTGTTTCCGCATCCGGCCACGGATAATGCCAGGACGGCAAGAAGCGCCGGTCCCAATGTTTTGCATCTGTTCATGTTTCCTCCGAAATAATACAGTTTAATCAAGCCGCCCGACGGGCGGCGGAGATCTTATCCCTTAACGCCGCTCAATACGACGCCCTCGATAAAATAGCGCTGCGCGAAAATATAGATAATGACGATGGGCAGCACGGAAACCGAGGCCGCCGCCATGAGGAGATTCCAGTTCCGGGTATATCCGTTTTGAAACGCCATCAAGAAAAGGGGTATGGTGAATTTCGCCCTGCTGTTTATATAGATGAGGGGCGTGAGGAAGTTGTTCCAGTTGCCCATAAAAGAGAACACTCCCAGCGTCGCCATGGCCGGAACGCACAGGGGCAGCATGATCCTGAAAAAGATCGTTAAATAGCTGGCCCCGTCAATCTTCGCCGACTCGGCGTAGGAATCGGGTATCGTCATGAAGAACTGGCGCAGAAGAAAGACCCCGTACGCGTTGCACAGTACCGCCGGAACAATGAGGGGCAGGTGGGTGTCTATCCAGTTCAGATTTTTGAACCATACAAACATCGGGATAAGGGTAACCTGACCGGGGATCATCATGGTGGCAAGCAGTATCATGAACAACTGGCTGCGGAAACGGAAGCGGAGTTTCGCGAAACCAAAGGCCGCCATGGTAGCGGAGAACAGGGTTCCGAATGTGTTGATAATCGCTATCTTGGCACTGTTGAAGAAGCCCTGTGCCATGGGGAGTCTTGTAAAGACTTCCCTGAAATTGTTCCACTGCCAGGGCCAGTTCGGTATAAGCTGGGGAGGATAGACAAAAAGATTTGTCCTTCCCTTGAGGGAGGTTGAAATCATCCACGCGAAAGGAAAGATCATCGCGATGGCGCCGGCGGAGATGAGGATATATACAAGCAGGCGGCCGAACCAGAGGGCGCATTTGCCAAGCATTAATTTTGTCCTAAACGTCATAATTTACCCACCTGTTTGAAAACTTGAACTGGATCACGGTGACGATAAAAATGATTGCGAAGAGCAGCCATGAATATACCGCGGCGTCCCCCATTCTGAAGTAGAGAAACGCGGTGTTGTATATTTCAAGCACTATTGTTTTTGTCGCGTCCGCGGGCCCGCCCCTTGTAAGCATGTAAGGCTCGTTGAATATCTGGAAACCCCCGATAAACATCATGGTGAGAATGAAAAGCAGTGTCGGCGTAAGAAGAGGAAGGGTTATCCTGAAAAACACCTGAACCTTGTTCGCCCCGTCTATTTTCGCCGCCTCGTAGTAGGTCCGTGAAATACCGTTAAGACCCGCGAGGAAAATGACCATATAATACCCCGTCATCTGCCAGACAGTAAGGAGAATCAAGGTCGGCATGGCGCCCTCCAGACTGACATACCAGCCGAAGGGGGGAATGCCGAAGTTTGCCAGGGCGGCGTTTACAAGGCCGTAATCGGGATGGAAGATCCACTGCCATACCAGCGCAATGGCAACGGTAGAGGTAACGTTGGGGAGAAAATACAGGGTCCGGTAAAGGACATAGCCCTTAAGATCGTTTGAAAGGGCCATGGCCACCAAAAGAGCCACCGTAGTGGTAACAATAATGTGACCGGTAATGAAATACGCGGTGTTTCCTATGAGCTTCCATGTGAAGGGATTGGTCAGGAGTCTTTTGTAATTGGCAAGCCCCACCATCACGGGAGGATTCAGGATATTCCACTCGGTAAAACTGATCCCCAAAGACTGAATAACCGGTATCACGGAAAAAAGCACAAGACCGATGAACTGCGGAGCTATGAAAAAATAACCCCAGCGCTGCTCGTCCGCAAGCATCCGCGACTTCTTTTTCACATCCATGACCACGCGCCTCCTTGGCTCAGGATAAACAATGGTAAATCTGTCTTTTTGG
>JAIRXH010000168.1 GCA_031268385.1 Treponema sp.
ATACAAAAACCTTCAGAAATAAAAATTCACGTTACCACCGGCGCGATATGCAACACAACCGACAACAAGGTGTATGCGACAGACACTCCCGAAAACGACTGGCCGAATGACAAATTCCCGTTTATTATCGGCCATGAATGTACCGGGCGTATTGTGGAAACGGGCGGCGGTGTAAAAGACCTGGGAAAAGGCGACAGGGTGGTTTACTGGACAGTTAACGGCAGGGCCTTTGCCGATTATCTTGTCATTGATACCGAACAGTCCGCCATCGCGGCCATAAGCAACGAAGCGCCGGAAGAGATCGCGGCCATCATGGAGATGGTCATTGGTTCGGCGCGTCTTCTCTTCGCGGAGGACGGCGCTCCCCTGATAAAAAACGGGGACGCCGTTCTTGTAATCGGGCTTGGGCCCGCGGGGCTCATTTATCACCGGCTTGCCAAAATGATGGGCGCGGGAAAACTCGCCGGCGCCGGACGCCGGGCGCTTCGCCTTGAAATGTCAAAAAAACTTGGGACCGATTTCACCGTTGATACCGGCGTCACCGGGTGGCACGGAAAAGTAATATCAGGACTGGGAAAAAAGCCCGACGTGATTATTGACGCTACAGGCGGCGACGTGGTAGCCGATATTGTCGCCCTTGGCGGTAAAGATACCCGGATCATAGCCTACGGCGTGGCGCCCTTTAACTGGAAAGACCGCGCGGGCCAGCTGCTCGCGTCCGGTATCCGGATGCCCCGGGGGTTTGGCCTTGCCAGCGCGAGAATAGCGGCGCCGAAATGTGTCAAATGGCTTGAATCGGGAAAATTCGGGCTTGAGCCTGTCATCAGCCACCGTCTTTCCCTTGAGGAAGTCGGACGCGGCCTTGACATGTGCCGCCTGGAACGAGACACGACGCTGAAAGTGTTAATTCACATCAACGATTTTAAATAGTGCCGGCTGTTCAGCGGATACGCAGACAGAAAAGGAGAGATTATGCGCTTTGGCGGTCCTGTTTTTCCCAAGGACAATGATCCTGAAAATTTCGTACTGGCTCATGTAAAAAAGGGATACAGGGCCGCGTTGTGTCCCGCGGGACTAAAGGCCGGAATGAGCGATGAAATCAGGCAATACAGGGAAGCCTTTAAAAAACACGGCGTAGTTCCGGCCGAGGTCGGCGTATGGAACAATCCCCTGTCCCGCGACAGGGAAACTGCCAAAAACGCCTTTGATTACGCGGTATCGAGGCTGACCCTGGCCGACGAGCTGGAAGCGGGATGCTGTGTCAATGTTGTGGGAACCTGGTATGAGGACAACTGGTATGGTCCGTGTCCTGAAAATTTTACGGAAGATTTTTTTGCGTATGCCGTTGAAGTTTCGCGGAAAATTATTGACGCGGTCAAGCCTGTCCGTACAAAAATGACCTTCGAGCTTATGCCCTTTGTGTTTCTGGATTCTCCTTCGGAATACATGCGTTTTCTCGGGGCGCTGGACAGGCCGTCCGCCGGCGTTCACTTTGATCCGGCGAACTGCGTCAATTCACTCCGTCTGCTTTACGGAAACGCCGCGTTTTTTGAGGAATCTTTCAGAATTTTCGGAAACAAAATTGTTTCAATGCACCTTAAGGATATACGTCCAAGAACAGATCCGGTCAGCGTGATGTTTGATGAAGTTCCCATTGGAGAGGGAAAACTGGATTATATAAAACTGCTTCAACTGATTGACGCTACGCAGCCTGAAGACACTCCCGTTCTCTTGGAACATCTGGCCGATGAAGCCATGTATGACAGGGCGGCCGCTTCCCTGAGAAATCTTGCCGTCAAGGCGGGCGTTTCCATTAATTGACAAGGAGGCCATTATGGCAAAGATCGCGGTTATTGGCGCAGGAAGCGTTATTTTCTGCAAAACACTTCTTAACGACATGTTTTCGACGCCGGCATTAAGGGGTTCGGAATTTTTCCTGATGGGGCCGACCATGTGGAAACTTGAAAAAATGAAGACCTACGCGGATCAGATTATAAAAAAGAACAATCTTGATTATACAATCATCTGTACAACAGATCGCCGTGAAGCGCTGAAAGACGCGAAATACGTGATTCTGATGTTTCAGATTGGCGGCATTGACGCATACAGGTTTGATTATGAAATTCCCATGAAATACGGCGTCGATCAATGCATCGGCGATTCGATGGGTCCCGGCGGCATTTTCCGCTGTCTGCGTTCGGCTCCCGTCATTATCGGAACCGGGAAGGACATTGCGGAACTTTGTCCTGGCGCCCATGTTCTCAATTATGTAAATCCCATGGGAGCGGTATGCACAACGGCGGCAAGAGCGACCGGCATGAAAATGGTCGGACTCTGTCACGGAGTACAGACAACACTGGATCTTGTCGCCGGTTATACAAATGTCAAAAAGCGGGAAATAGATTTCCTGTGCGCCGGCATCAATCATATGGCCTGGTTTCTGAAAATAGAAAAAGACGGCAAGGATCTTTATCCGCTTCTCAAGAGCAACATGGAAAAACCCGAATACTACAAAAACGAAAAAGTCCGGGGCGAAGTTCTGCGTCAGTGCGGCTATTTTATGACCGAGTCAACGGGACATCTCAGCGAATACCTTCCCTGGTTCCGCAAAAACAGGGAGGCCCTTGATCGCTACTGCGACGAACCGGCCTTTGGGGGTGAAACCGGCGCCTATTATCACTATTCGGTCATGGTGGCGGAAAAATTCAGAAATGCCGATGTCCTTGCCATTGAAAGCGGCGAACTGGAACCGCGCAGCGGGGAATACTGTTCCTACATTATTGAAGCCCTCGAAACCGGCGTCCCTTTCCGCTTTAACGGAAATGTGCCGAACAACGGATTTATTACCAATCTTCCCCATAATGCCACGGTTGAAGTTCCCGTGTATGCGGATCGTGAAGGGCTGCATCCTTTTACGGTAGGAGATCTGCCTGTACATCTTGCGGCGCTTAACCAGAGCAACCTCTCCGTTCAGAACCTGGCGGCGGAAGCGGCAATACACGGCGATCCCGAACTTGTTTTCTGGGCGGTCGCGATGGACCCGTTGACCGCGGCTGTTCTCGATCTGAAAAAGACCAGAGATATGGTAAGGGAAATGTTCGACGCCGAAGCGGAATGGCTGCCCCAGTTCAGGAACAGGCAACTGAAAAACACCGGATATATTACCGTTCCGCCGGGAACCACCGGCGTACCTGTGCCTGTTGATCCGGCCCTCGCCATTAACAGCAGATTCGGAAAACTGGGGGGCTGATTCCGGAACCGGAGAGCCCTGCCGGCTTCCGGCAATTCCTTAGGGCAACGCTGATTAACTTGTGGCTAATCAGCGTTGCCCTGTTATTTTTCTCGTTTTTCTACGAAAAACTGCGAAAAATCTATAATTTTGTAGCACTGATTTATTCGCATTCGAATAAATCAGTGCTTCCTTAGCGAAGCGGACGGGGCATGGAAAAAGCCGGAACCAGGCGCCGCAGCAGAAAGGCGATCCCGTAGGCCCCAAAAACGGAGACCGGCCGGTCCACAATGTTTACCGGTATCCGCGCCAGAATTTCCGAGGCAAGCAGCGGCAGTCCATTCCGGAGCAGACCAAGTTTAAAATAGAGTTCCGGCGTCCTGTAGTAGACATAGCT
>JAIRXH010000190.1 GCA_031268385.1 Treponema sp.
TTTTTTCCCCGAGTGCCTTGTAAATATCCTCGTATTTTTTGGCCGATTTTTCCCAGGAAAAATCCTGCCTCATGCCGCGGATACGCATGGCGTCTATCTGTCCGGGGCGGTTGTACCAGGCCCAGACCGCCCAGCCCACGGTGTTGTAGATGGCCTGGGGTGTGAGGTCGTCGAACATGAAGCCCGTTCCGCTTCCCGTTTCCTGGTTGAAATTCTCCACCGTGTCGGCAAGCCCCCCCGTATTGCGGACAATGGGGAGGGTCCCGTAGACAAGGGAGTACATCTGGTTGAGCCCGCAGGGTTCATAGCGGCTTGGCATAAGGAAAAAATCGCTTCCCGCCTCGACAAGGTGGCTCAGCTCTTCGCTGTAGCCTGTTTTCGCCTTGAAATTGGACAGCCGGGACGAAAGGCTCATCACCTCGTTTTCGCACCAGGCTTCCCCCGATCCCAAAAGCGCCATTTGCAGGTCCATGTCCCGGCAGATGGACCAGGCCGATCCGTAACCGGGACCGAACAGTTCCCCCACGCCTTTCTGTCCGGTAAGGCGCGTCACCATGCCGATGATGGGGACGTTTTTGCCGGGAGGAAGGGAAAATTCCCGCTGAAGGGCTTCCCGCGCCTTCGCCTTGCCCGCCATGTTTTCGGCCGTGTAATGATCCTTCAGATACGGATCCTTGCCGGGGTTCCAGATGGAACTGTCTATGCCGTTGAGTATTCCCGAATAGTCGCCGCCGCGGCCCTGGAGGACCCCGTCAAGCCTGAAGCCCATGCCGCGGGTCTTCGTCTCCGACGCGTAATTGGGAGAAACGGTGTTGAGCCTGTCCGCGCTGTACAGTCCCGCCTTGAGCAGGTTCATCATGGTCCAGTCTTCGAATCCGGCGTCGTAGAACACGTTCCAGCCCAGGCCCGCGTAATCAAAATTGTCCCTGCTGTAGATCCCCTGGTAGCCCAGGTTGTGAACCGTGAGCAGCGACGAGGTTTTTTCAAAGCCTCCCCTGCTTTGCGGAACGCGCTCGGCGAATTTCAGGTAGACCGCGGCCATGGCGGCGGGCCAGTCGTGGGCGTGCAGTATGTCGGGGTACCAGTCCACTTTCCTGCACAGCTGAAAGGCGGCCCGGCAGAAGAAGGAAAAACGTCTCGGGTTGTCAAGAAAATCAGGCTCCGAAGGGGTTCCGTACACGCCGTCCCTGCCGAAGAAGGCTTCATGATCGATGAAGTAAACCGTTACCGGTTTTTTTTGGGAACCCGGAAGAACGGCGGTGTAGACCGCGCTCCATTCCTCACAGCCTCCCATGGGGACGCCCATGGCGCCCGGAAGCTGCTCGAGGCCGCTTTTGTTTATGGAATAGTAACGGGGAATGACAATGCGCACATCATGGTCAAGCGCGGCAAGGGCCGCCGAAAGACTCGAAACGGTATCGGCAAGTCCGCCTGTCTTGGCGTATGGAACGGCCTCGCTTGAGACCATGAGTATCTTCATATTAAAAGTGGTCTATCGTCGAAAGGCCGTTTTCTTTGATGATGGAAAGCCCCTTCGCGTGATCCTCCAGCTTGAAGATTACCACGGCCTTTCCGGCCTGGCCTTCAAGGGACGCGTAAAGGTATTCAATGTTTACGCTGTTTCCCCGGAAGAGTTCCATTACCTTGGCGAGACTTCCCGGCTTGTCGCTTATCTCCACCGCCGCGACGCTGGTCTGGCGCGTGGTAAACCCCGCCGCGTTAAGGGACTTTACCGCTTCCTCCGATTTGTCAACGATGAGGCGGAGAATGCCGAAATCCGCCGTATCGGCAATGGAAATGGCCCTGATGTTGATATCCCCTTCGGCAAGGACGCGGGTTACTTCGGCAAGACGCCCCGCGTTATTTTCAAGAAACACCGAAATCTGCTTTATTTCCATATCCGCTCCTTTGCTGTCGGTCACAGTCACATTTCCAATTGTAAATTTTCTTTCCTCACACTGTCAAATTTTTCTGTTGTCCACAACCCGTTTTGCCTTGCCCATTGAACGTTCTATGGTTTTCGGTTCCACAAGTTTGACCCTGACGGAGATCTGAAGTTTTGACTTCATGATGTTTTCTATTTTGGATCTGAGCCCCTCAAGATCGCGGGTTTCGTCGCTGAAGAATTCCTTCTTGACTTCCACCTGCAGTTCAACCTCGTCCAGGCGGGCGTCTCCCCGGTTTACCACGATAAGGTACTGGGGCTCTGTCCCCTCAATCTCGATGAGGGCCTGCTCAATCTGGCTGGGGAACACGTTGACCCCGCGTATGATAAGCATGTCGTCCGTGCGGCCGAAGAGCCTGTGCATGCGGACCGTAGTGCGGCCGCACCGGCAGGGTTCCCTCGCAAGAAAGGTAATGTCCCGTGTTCTGTAGCGGAGCAGGGGAGTGCCGTCCTTGGTGAGGGTGGTAAACACCAGTTCCCCCTTTTCGCCGCCGGAAAGGACTTTTCCCGTATCGGGATCGATGATCTCCGGGTAGAAAAGATCCTCGTTGATGTGAAGCCCGTCCTGCGCCTCGCATTCAAAGGAAACGCCGGGGCCTATAATTTCGGTAAGGCCGTAGATGTCGTAGGCCTTCATGCCGTAGCGGGATTCTATCTCCTTTCGCATGTTTTCGCTCCAGGGTTCCGCCCCGAAACAGCCTTTGCGTATGGGGAGTTTTTTAAGATCTATTCCCGCGTCCTCCGCTTCCTCGGCCATATAGAGGGCGTAGGAAGGGGTGCAGGTAAGCATGGTGGAACCGAAGTCCTGCATTACCATGAGCTGGCGGGGCGTATTTCCGCTTGACATGGGAAGGACTTCCGCTCCTATGGTCATGGCGCCGTAATGGGCGCCGGGCCCGCCGGTAAAAAGGCCGTAGCCGTAGCAGTTCTGCACAATGTCGTCCTTTGTGCAGCCGCCGCCCGCGAGGGTCCGTGCCATGGCCTCCCTCCAGATGTTGATGTCGTTTTGGGTGTACTCGTCCACGACAGGTTTTCCCGTAGTTCCCGAACTCATGTGAACTTCCACGATGCGGTCTTTGGGGACGGCAAGGAGCCCCCTTGGATAATTTTCGCGGAGATCGTCCTTGGTGGTAAAGGGAAGTTTTTCAATATCCTCAAGCGAATGGATGTCCCAGGGCTTTACCCCGAGGCCGTCCATCTTTTTCCGGTAGAACGGAACCCGTTCGTAAAGCATTTCCACCAGATTTTTAAGATTGGCAAGCTGAAGCTTCTTCCGGGCTTCCGCTTCCATACATTCAAGTTCAGGATTGAAGATCATGGCTACCCCCGTCTTGCAGGCATACAGAATGTTTTCAAAATACATGAGAATCGCAAAAACCGCAATACGGACGGACAGCGATCCGGCGATTCCGGATTCATTCGCCGCCTTTTTTTATCCCCTGCAGTTCAAGCAGCATGGCAAGCTGTTTTATGACGTAATCCTGAAATAACGGATCGAGTTTTTTGAAGACTGAAACAACCTGGTTCAGTTTGAAATCGTCCGCGCCGTCAAGCATCTCTCCCCGGCCCGATTTGAGCCAGATTTCATTAATCCCGAATGTCATGGAGATGATCTTTATGATCCTGTCGTTGACCCGGCGTATACCCATTTCTATGGACGCCATGTATCCCTTTGAAATTTTTATCATTTCGGCGAATCTTGCCTGGGACAGATTCAGAGCGTGCCGCGCCTCAACGATCCGCCTGTTTATTGCCGTATCGCCGATCGTATCGTCCATATCGTCGTCCTTACATTGTGACTAAGATACAACGCGGTACGCCTACAAAGCAAGCGGCGGGAAAATCCCGCGTACCCGAAAGTCCGTTCACGGCGGAAACGAATGATTTTTTTCCAAAATATGATTGACAGAAACCTCATTGTAGTATATTATTGCCCACATTGGGGGTGAAGTGTGGTTTTTCCGGTGGAACAAACCGAACAACAGAAAAAACTGGATTACCTGTCCAGAAATTTCCTGTTGCTGAACCAGGAAGGAAAGGACTATATCGAGGCTGTTTCCCGTCAGCTTCTGTATATTCAATATCCCGTTATACGGCCCTTTCCGGTTCAAAAAACGGCTCAACCCCAAATTCGGGAAAAAGGGAGGGATGAACGGCACATGACCGTTCCGGCGCCGGGGTACATGGTAAAAAACCTGACGCCGGAAGCCGGTACGGGCCTCCGTGCGAGGTCCGCTCGAAACGGGGCGGAAAATCCCCCTGAACCATAAAGAAGCGTTGTTTCCGGGCGGCTTCCGGTGGACAAGCCGGGCCGGGCGGCGTCTTTGCTTTATGGAATAAACTAATGAGGAGATGACAGTATGAAAAACAAAGTTTTTTTGGCGGGGTTAGTCGGCGTGGCGCTGATATTCGGATTGGTTCTTGCCGGCTGCGAC
>JAIRXH010000035.1 GCA_031268385.1 Treponema sp.
GGGGGTCCTCCCGGTTTGGAAAAACACGGTATTGTCACAGCATGGCGGTGGTGGCAGGGCATAGATTTGACTTCATGACCGCTTGAAAAATACTCAATGCGCCTCGGCCTGGAACCGCCACAAAAAACCAGGATCATCCCGGACAATTTCAAGCAAACGGCGGGAAGCCCCCTCAGGCTTGTTTCTGCCGCTTTCCCATGCTTCCACGGTTTTAGGCGAGACCCCCAGAGATCCGGCAAACATCACCTGGCTCAAGCCTGTTTTTTGCCGTATTTGCCTGATATCGTCAGTGGCGAAGGTCCCCACCGGCTTTATGGTCAATTTTACCTTTCGGGCCTTGATCTTCCCCTGCTGATACTCGACAGCTTCGTTCAAACCCTGCATGATACTTTCGTACACGCTCATTTTCTGTCCTCCTCTCCACGCTCCAGCCGGACAATCACCTTGACGATTTCGTTCCTCTCGGCTTTGGTTAGATTGTCCTTCTCGTTTTTTGGGTATGCGGTTATGAGATAAACCACCTCATGGATAGTAAAGTCCACATAAGCGGCCCTGCCGCCCCCTCTTTTCCCCTGCCCCTCAAAGGCAATACGAATTTTCCGCAGTTTTCCAGTGCCCCGGACTACCACCCCTGCTTTGGGATTTTGCAGCAGGGCTTCCTGCAATTGGCGGAGTTCATCATCACCCAGGCCCATTCTTTGCCATTGACGGTCGAACTCCGGCAACATTACGAATTCACGGGTCATGCTGATACCACACATATAGAATATACCCTACTAAATAGGGGTTGTCAAGTCAGAGCTTTTATTGTCAAAGTTTTTAAGAACCTGTTCACAGCGGCCCGTATTTCCTTTACCTGTTCTTTAGTCGGCTTTTGACCATTCCTTACGGTTCTCATTTGTTTGATGCCGCTTCAAGGGCTTCCGCCGGTTCCGTTACCCCCGCCGCTTTCATGCGCTCTATCCGTTCAGGGGATAAACCAGCTTTCTTTGCCGCCTTCGCCATAATAAATCCGCCGCTCCTCCGGCTCCGCCTCCCTGGCGGTTATAATACGGGTCTTGGTTCCCCGCTCCATATATACCACAAACAGCACATCCCCGGACTTCCCCAGGACTTGCCATCTGTCCTCCGCCCCGCTATGAGATTCGTCGTATTTCTCAATATGGAACGGATCGTCAAAAACCCGGTTGACCGTTTCCAGGTCAATGCCGTGTTTTTCAACGTTTACCCGTGGGCTTAAATGTTACACAATACCTTCCAGGGAAGGCCGCTGGAACAGTTGATTGTTATCTGAAAAGTCTTTGAATCCCCGCGCCGGGGGGTGGTAAACGGTTTTGAAGGCCGGGACATAACATCATCCTCCGCCTGGACGGAAAAATAAATGCACGATGCTACCCAACTCACGTTTTTTTGAAAAATACCGTTTGCCAATTCCTTATACCATAAAGACTTAGCATTTTCCCCAGGGAGGATTTGAACCCCCACAAGCAGATCCAGAGTCTGCCGTGCTACCATTACACAACCGGGGAATAATTCAATGTAGACTAGCATTTTTTTCAAAAATTGTCAATTATGATTTTCATGGCGGACAGTCCGGCGGGTTTTCCCGGCGAAGACAAGATTCTTAACCGGCTGGTATCTGAGTTGGCGGTGGAGGAACGGGTTAACCTCCTTGACAAACTCAAGAGCCAGTCGAATTTGTCCGCGGATCTCCTGTACGACGGAGAGGTAAAAACCGGCGAGGAGGAGGCCCCCGGTCTTGAAGAGTCGTATGCCCGCCTGCCCTGGTATTACCGGATTTTTTACTTTATTGTGGGTGTCTTCAGGGGCAAGCCCCCGGCAAAGGTATTCGAGGACAGCCGGGTCGGCAGGCTGGGCCGGGATATTGACGCCCGTTTTCCGGGGCTCTACGATTACCAGCATAATGTTCTGCTTCCCGAATTTTATCGGCGGATGGCGGATCTCAAAGAAGCGGCCCGGTTCTTTTACAATGTTCTCGATGTCAGCGTAAACAGGGACCGGGGGGGATTTTACGCGTTTCTGGGATCGCTTGAAATGGGAGAAGTACACCGCCTCCTTGAAACCGACACGGACCCCGCCTCCATAGCCGGGGCGAATCCTTCCGCAGGCGAAGGGGAGCTCAGGCAGGCGGCTTTCCGTGCCATGGAAAACGCCTTTGCCGGAATTTCCGTGGAACAGCGGAACACCATGTATAAAAACGCGCGTTCCCTTTTCTGCCTCAAGGAGCTTTCGTCTTTTCTTTTTGACCGGGTGCTCATGGCCTTCGGTTTCGAGAACTCCGCATCAGGCCAGGTGTGTTCCGTCAACATCGTGCGGGAAATGCTGGAATCCCTCAACAACATCCTCTGTTCCCTCAGGGAACCGCCGCCGCTTCCGCTGCTGGAATCGCTCTTTATTTTTGTTACGCAGGAAAAGGCGGGGGAGCAGGGCTTTGAGTTAAGCCGGGAGATGAGAAGCCTGCTTGCCCGTTCGGAAAACGCCCTTGCCACCATACGGGAATTTAACCGGCAGACGCCCCTTACCCCGATCCTCCGCTGCGCAAACAGAGATCTGTCCTTTCAGCCAAAACAGACAAGCGGCGGCGAGGACTGGTTCATCGTGTACCGCGAATACTGGAAGCGCCGCATTGAAAGCCGTTTCGCCGAGTATATGCGTCTGAGGCGGCACCATGATCTTGTCAATTCTTTCCGTTATTTTCTTAAAGGCACCAATCTCAAGCTCCTTGAAAATGTGGTTTCCGAATCCAATCCCGACGGCATTCCCGTTATCGGCGCCCTTGCCCTTTCTTTTCTGTTGAGTTTTTATTCCGCGGTGTTTATGGCCGACATCAACAAGATCCTCCGCCCCGTTTTGATAGACGGTGAATTTTACAAACGGGAAAACCGTACCGAGTTTACCGAAAGCTACAACGATCTTATCAAGCTGGAAGACGACATACAGAGGTTTGAGGGGGATATTTCTCCCGCAGGCGATCTGGGAAAGCGTTACAGTCTTGCCCGGCAGGATATGTCTTCCCTTCCGGTAAAGCGGCGGAAGGTGCAGCTTGTAGTAGAAGACGCCTCCAGGGCGGCGTCCGCCATTACCGGAAGAGTCAGGGCCGCCTGCGGAACGATGATCAACATTATTAACGGAATTATGAAAAAGGACCCCGACGGAAAATACGACACGCTGGCGAACCTTTCCCAGCTTGCCGGCAAGGGCGGTTCCTTTATTACCGGTCTGAATAACGCCGTGGAACAGTTCCGCAAGACCCTGCAGCTCCTTGACGACATAGATGTCATGGAAGGCAGAAGGCAATAAACGGAGAACGATATGAACGACGACAGCCTTTCACGGCAGATGACGAAACTTCCGCCCGAAGCGGAAATCTGGAAACGGAGAATGGCCTGTGTCCTTGCGAAAATGATGAAGGACGCGGGAATTGACGGAACTGTTGACGCCGCCCCGGTAGCCGCCGAAATTCCCCCCGACCCGGCGATGGGGGATCTGGGCTTTCCCATGTTTGGTTACGCGAAGCTGCTGCGAAAGGGGCCGCCCCAGATTGCCCAGGCGGCGGCGGTGCTTCTGCGGGCGGAAAGCGGGGAAGACGCCGGGGACGCCCGCGCGCCCGGATGCGCCGCCTTTGGGCCCTATGTGAATGTACGGTTTGACCGGGCCGCGGCGGTCCGCTCGCTCTTTGCCGGAACGGACACGGCCGCGGGCCCGCTTTCAAACCAGAAAATCATGGTGGAATTTTCAAGCCCCAACACAAACAAGCCCCTTCACCTTGGGCACCTGCGGAACGATGTCCTTGGCGAAAGTGTTTCCCGCATTCTCGCCGCGGCGGGCGCGGAGGTACGGAAGGTCTGCATCATCAACGACAGGGGCATTCACATCTGCAAATCCATGCTCGCCTATCTTGAACACGGCGGGGGAAAGACTCCCGAATCGGAGCATGTCAAAAGCGATCATTTTGTCGGGGATTTTTACGTGCTTTTCAACAGCATGGCCAAGGCCGAAAAAAAGCGCGAAGGGGAAACGGGTGAAGCCGAAAAAAGGGCGCGGGAGCTTCTGCTCAAATGGGAATCGGGCGATCCCGCGACGGTGGCCCTGTGGAAGAAGATGAACGGCTGGGCCGTGGATGGAATGAAGGAAACCTGGGAAAGGACGGGCGTTTCCTTCGATCAGTTTTACTACGAAAGCCAGACCTACCTTTTGGGAAGGGAAGAGGTGCTGGGGGGCCTTGAACGCGGTCTTTTCCGGAAAGAGGAAGACGGCGCGGTGACGGTGGATCTTGGCGACGAGAAGCTGGACACAAAGGTGCTCCTCCGCAGCGACGGCACGTCCATTTACATTACCCAGGACATAGGCACGGCGATTTTCCGCCACCGCGACTGGCCGTTCGACCGGCTTGTCTATGTGGTGGGTTCCGAACAGCAGTACCATTTCAAAGTGCTCTTTGCCATTCTGCGGCGGCTCGGCCTTGACTGGGCAAGCAATCTCTATCATCTTTCGTACGGCATGGTGAATCTTCCCGAAGGAAAGATGAAGAGCCGCGAAGGTACCGTCGTTGACGCGGATGATCTTCTGGACAGCCTCCGCGACATGGCCCTTCTTGAAATACGGGAAAAAGAGCGGGAAGAAGCGGTGGGAGATCCCGCCGGAACCGCCGAAAAGATAGCCCTGGGCGCCCTGCATTACTACCTTCTCCAGGCAAGTCCACTCAAGGACATGCTTTTTAACCCCAGGGAGTCCCTTTCCTTTAACGGAAATACCGGGCCGTACCTCCAGTACATGGGGGCGCGTATTTCGTCAATGCTGAAAAAAGCCGCGGGCAGCGCGGCCGAAAAGGGGAACGTGAAGAGCGAACTCCTTGCCGGGGACGCCGAATGGGATCTTGTCAAAACAATAACAGGCTATAAAGGCGCGGTGAACGCCGCCGCCGCGGCCATGGACCCGAGCGTCCTTGCCGCGTATCTTTATGAACTGTCCCGGTCGTTCAGCCGTTTCTACCACGACTGTCCCATACTCAACGCCCCGGACGCCGACCTTGCCGCGAGCCGCCTTGCCCTTTCCCGCGAAGTGCTCCGCGTGCTCAAGGACGCCCTTTACCTCGTGTGCATTCCCTTTCTGGATGTCATGTAGGCAATTCGCTCCGCGAATTGCCTTGGGGAGTTTTGCGGCATTGGAGCGCTGTTTGAATGCTGTACGTGGTCCGGAGCCGCAAAACTCCAGGCAATTGTGGACGGGCAATCGTGAACGGCTATTGTGGACGGGTAGCGCGGTTCAGGTAAACTTCAGGAGCGACCTGTCGTAATCGCCGGGGGGGATATAGCCCAGAAGTTCGATGCAGGTGGCGGCAATGGAGCTGATGCCAAGCCCTTCGTTAAGGCCGTCTTCCCCCGTCCCGTATTCACCCTTGCATTCAGGATCGTAGATGACGCAGGGCACGGGGTTAAGGGAATGGCTGGTTTTGGGTTTGGGGCTTCCGTCTTCCTTGTGGATCACGCCGCCT
>JAIRXH010000051.1 GCA_031268385.1 Treponema sp.
AGTTTTGCGGCTCTCAGGCCCCTCGCGCCGCCTTTGGAGTTTTCGCACCGCGAAAACTCCCCAGCCGAAGACAAAGCGCAGCTTTGCCTTCGGAGTTTTGCGGCTCTCAGGCCTCTCGCGCCGCCTTTGGAGTTTTCGCACCGCGAAAACTCCCCAGCCGAAGACAAAGCGCAGCTTTGCCTTCGGCCCTTGACTATATTACGCCCGGCATGTTTAACTCAAGTTCAAGCCGCTTAACCGTGTTTGCCTGATGGGAAAGTCCATGAATGTTGTCGCCGGCGTCATTGCCTCCCATATCGCCGAAAGTTCCGCCCGTTTTGTGTTTCCCTCCGAAACCGCCGCGTCCATGTGGGCCCGGAGCGCCTGCGGCTTTACGGGCCTCCGTTCCGTCGCGGCGGACCGTTTTCTTGCCTGGGACAGGTTCAAGGAAGAGGCGGTTCAGGCGGAAGTAAAAGAGAGGCGTCCCGTGTCGGCGGTGCTGCGCCGGCTTTTTGCAGGGGACCTTGTCGGAAAAAACGCCGCGGCCCTGCGGTCAGGCCCGGCGGACGGCCGCGCGTTCCGCGCCCTCATACCGCCTGAATACGCCGAAGACGGCGGGGTGTTCACCGCGTCCATAGCGGGGATTCTCCCTTCGCTTTCCCTCTGGGAAGACCGCCAGGCCGACTCCCCGCCCGATGACGAGGATCTCGATCTTGCGTTCCTCAAAAAAGAATACGCCGCCTTTCTTGAACGCGGCGGCCTTTTTGAGCCGGCTTGGGAACGGCCTCCCCTGCGTGACCGCGAACACGACTATTACATTTTTTTTTATGATGCTATGGAGGACTTTGAGGAATTCGGAAAACTCCTCAGGCCGGAAAAAACAATACACCTTGTCGCGGCCCCCTCCGCCGAAACGCCGCCGCTTTACCTGTACGACAATTCCCGCGCCGAAATCCGCGCGGCGGTTCTGGAGATACGGGCCCTTCATGATGAAAAGGGAATTCCCTGGGATGATATTGCCGTCAGCGTTCCCGGCTATGAGGATATGGAGCCTTACCTTCTGCGGGAATTTTCCCTTTACAATGTTCCTTCGAGGAACCGCTCGGGCCGCTTTCTCAGCGACTACAATACCGGGCGTCTCTTTGCCCTTGCCGGCAGATGCGCCGCGAACAATTTTTCCTTCACATCTCTCAAGGCGCTCCTCCTTAACGAGTACCTTCCCTGGCGCTGCCCGGATCTTAACCGGGAACTCGCCGAATTCGGCATTGAAAACAACTGCGTGTCAGGCTACCGCGAAAACGGAAAGGTGAAGGATATCTGGCTTGAGGCCTTCAAAAAAAATCCCGGTGAAAAAAAACTTGAACGCTACTACCGGGATCTCAGGGCGGCCCTTCTTGCCATGACGGAAAGCGAAACATTTTCCGGCATACGGAAACGCTACTTCGCGTTCCGGGGACCGCTCTGGAATGTGCGGGACGCGGACGGCGCCGGGCGCGACTGGACGGCGGGTTTTCTGTCGGCCGGCGCGGTTACAGGAGAAGGCAACGCGGTGCTTGCCCGCTGCGTGGAAGAACTTTCCGCCCTTGTCCGCCTTGAGGAAGAGTACCCGGACATCATTCCAAAGGGAGAAGGGGCGAAAGGATACGCCTTCAATTTTTTTCTTTCGGTTCTCATGGAAAAGCGTTATGTGCCCCAGCGGCGCGGAGGAGGGGTCAACATATTTCCTTACCGGGTTGCCGCGGCTTCTCCCTTCGCCTTCCATTTTGTGCTTAACGCCTCGCAGGACGCCGCCTCGGTCCGTTACCGGCCGCTCCGGTTTCTCCGTGGCGACAAGCGGGCGCGGCTCGGTTTTGCCGACAGGGATGTGTCGGATGTTTTTTTCAGGCTTTACCTGCTTCCCGCTGAAGACGGGGGGGCCACCCGTACGCGGATCAGCGCCGCCGGGGAAAGTTTTTCGGGCTGGACCATTCCCCACAGTTTCTTTGCGGGGCGGACCGAACAGCCCCCCGCGCCGCCTCCCGATCCCTTTATGCAGGAACGTGCCTGGTGGGCGCGTGGCCCCATATACAACCGGCAGGGCGGGGCCGGTGCAACGGACGGTTTTCCCTCCGCGCTTTTTTCCGTTCAGCACGGGGGCTTTGAACGCTGGCGCCGCCGCCTCGCAGGCGGCCCGGACAGGTTCAGCCTGCTTCGCGGTCCCTTTCCTCCCGCCCTTCACGATATTCTGCGCGCCGCGGTCGCCGCGAAACAGCGCGCCGCCTCAGGGGCGCTGCGGGTTTCGGCAACAGGAGATCTTGACCCCTTTATGAAGTGTCCCCTCTCCTGGTTTTACCGGAAGATCCTGGATCTCAAGGAATTTTCCCTTGAGGCGAAGATGCTTGACGACGCTTCCCTGGGCCTTCTTTACCATGAAATTCTTCGGAATCTCTTCGAAAAGATACGCGCGGAAGACGGCGTTTTCCGTTCCTGCAACATGGAGCGTTACCGGGAGTGGACGCTGGAGTGTACCGGTGAGGCGGCCCGTCATTACGAGGCCTTTCAGGGGCCGCTTGCTTCTCCCGTTCTTTCCGCGCAGGCCAGGGCCGTCACGAAACGGCTTCATATCCTCCTTAAAACCGAAGCCCGTTATTTTGACGGCTACACGGTGGGGGAGCTTGAAGCAAGGCTTGAAACGGAACGTAACGGGATGCTCCTTGGGGGAATCATTGACAGGGTTTCGGTTTCGCCCGGCGGCGGCAGTGTGATCATCGACTACAAAACGGGCGGTTCCCACAGCAAGAAAGACAGTACCGAAACCGAAGATTCGCCTCTTCGTGATTTTCAGATTCCCTTGTACATTATGCTGTACGAAGGGACGCGGGAGACCAGGACGGAAGGCGCGTTTTTCATGCTTGTCAACCAGCATAAACTTGTCGCCGTAATGGGAAATTCCGGGGGAACCCGGGGCGGCAGCAGGGAAGAATTTCAGGCGACACTCGAAGCCGTAGACTGGTACCTTGAACAGTTCAAATCCGCCGCCGCGGAGTTTGATTTTTCTCCCCGCAAATTTCACTTCAGCGGAGACTACGGCGGGCCGGGCGTTCCCCTTGAGGAATGCGCCGCCTGCGTCTACCGGGGAATATGCCGCACCGCCTTTTTCCTCAACCGCCGGCCGGCGGAAGATTCCCCGGAGGACCGTCATGTCGATTGAAAGCATTCTTGCCGGCCTTGACCGGTCGCAGAGAAGGGCCGCGACGGCCGGCCGGAACGCGGCGGTGGCCGCCGGCGCGGGCGCGGGAAAAACCATGGTGCTGGCGTCGCGTTACGCCTGGCTTGTCATGGAAAAAAAATACCGGGTCAACGAAATACTCGCCCTTACCTTTACCAACAAGGCCGCGGGCGAAATGTACAGCCGCATCTACCAGACGCTCCGCGCCGAAAGCGGGAGCGGGGAAGCGCGGGAAGCTGTCGCCGGTTTCAGCGGCGCGAAAATCACGACAATCGATTCCTTCTGCGCTTCCGTTGTCAGGGCGGCCGCCCGGTACTACGGCCTTTCCCCCGAATTCGCGATAGACGACGATTCGGTAAGGGAGCTTGTCATGGAGGCGGCCCTGCCCTTTGTGCTGGATCACCGTGACAATCCCGCCCTGCAGACGCTCCTGGCGGACCGGAACGTCAGGGCCGTCGCGGAGGATCTCTTTGCCGAAACGGCGCTGAAGTACAGCCCCCTGGGCCGTCCCATTGATTTTGAAAAGTACCTCGCCGTCCAGATTCAGGGCCTCCTTGACGGATGGAAGAAAAAAACCGCCCAGGCGCTCGCGCTTGTGGACGAGCTTGATTCCGCCATGGAAACCGTTTCCAGGCGGGATCTTAAAATGGACGCCGATCTCAGGGGCCTTCTGGGGAAGGAGCGGCCCCGGACGCCCGATTTGGGATCGCTTGAGGAAATCACGCCGGAACTCAAGGGCGATGTTGCCTCGTATTTTGAATGGCTTTCGGACCTTGCCTCCGTGGGCAGAAGGGGAGGGGGAGGGGAATATGACGGCATAAAGGCGAACATCGGAACCCTCAAGGACAGTCTCTGCGGGGAGCTTCAGTCTATCGCCAATACCGCCCTGCAGATAGATGTTGTCGAATCCGTTTTTTCCCTGATGGACGAATTTCAGATCCTCTGCGGATCTCTCAAACGGAAGGCGGGCCTTCTTGCTTTCGGCGACATAGCCTGCCTTGCCGTAAACGCCCTCGCGGAATACCCGGATCTGAGGAAAGTCTACAAGGACGAAATCAAGTCAATCATGATAGATGAATTTCAGGACAACAACAGCCTTCAGAAGGATCTTGTTTTTTTGCTTGCCGAAGATCCCCTCCGCATGGAAAGGGGAATTCCCGGCCCCGAATCCCTTTCGGAAGGCAAGGTCTTTTTTGTCGGTGACGAGAAACAGTCCATTTACCGTTTCCGGGGCGCCGATGTAACGGTGTTTCGCGGTCTTGCCGAAGGGCTTAACCCCCTTTCCGGCCCGGCCCGGCCCGGCCCGCCAGAAGATCTCAGTCTTGTGTACAATTACCGTTCCGCCCCCGCGCTTGTCACCGCCTTTAACCGCGTCTTCGGCGGCATCGGGGAGGAAGAAACGCGCGCCGGGCCTGACGCCCAAGAAGGCGAACGCCGTTTGTGCGTGTTTTCGGGAGGCGGCGGTGAAAATTTCGAGGCCCGGTACTTTCCGTTTTACCCCCGTTTTCCCGCTCCCGAAGGCGTCCGGGAAGAACCCCGCCTTCATTTTTGTTTCCTCGATGAAGGGCGCATCAACCGGGACGATCCGGAAGGCCTTTCTTCAGGCGAGCTTGAGGCGGTCCATATCGCGCACAAGATACGGGAGATGATCGATTCGGGGCATGTGCTCAGGGTAAGGGAACACGGAAAATATGTTGAACGTCCGTGCAGGTACGGCGACTTTGCCGTGCTGCAGCGTTCACTTTCCCGCCAGTATTCCCTTGAGCGGCAGTTCAGGGATTTCGGTATCCTTTACAACGCGGAAATTCCCGCGGGACTTTTCAGCGACGCCCCGGTAAACGATCTTTACAGCCTCCTCCGCCTCCTTGTGTATCCCGAAGACCGCATCGCCTACGCGGCGCTTCTCCGTTCCCCCTTTGTGCGTCTGGACGATTCTTCCCTCACCCTCTGCCTCCTTGGCGGGGCCGGGGCCGAAGCGGCCCGGAGGAAATTTCTGCCTTTTGATGAAGCCCTCGATTCCCTGCTTCCCCAGGCTTCCCTTGAAAAGTTCAGGAACGGCCGTGATCTGTACAGGACCCTCCGTGAAGACGCGCGCGTGCTTTCCGTTACGGAGATCCTGACGCGGCTCTGGTATGACGAAGGCTACCGCTACGAAACACTCTGGTCCGCTTCGTCCCAGATCTACGGGGAACTCTTCGATCTTTTCTTTGAACTTGCCCGCGGCATAGACGCGCGGGGCAGGACGCTGGCCGACTTTATCGATTACCTTGAAGATTTTATCGGCAGGGAAGAGCGCCCCGACGATCTTTCGGTCAACGTTGAAAGGGAAAGCGGGGTGCGGATCATGTCCATACACAGGAGCAAGGGGCTGGAATTTCCCGTTGTCTTTGTGTACCGCGCCGCCTCGGTGGAACGGACGGCCAGAAACGACAGCGCCGTTTATTACAGCGAACGGTGGGGGGCGGCCCTTAATCTGCCGCAGGCGGAAGAACTGCCTTCCGACAGCGGCAATTATTTTTTCAATATGTCAAGAGACGAAGAAAACAGTATGGTAACGGCGGAACTGAGGCGGCTTCTCTACGTCGCCATGACCAGGGCCGAATGTGAACTTTTTCTGACCGCCTCCGTTCCACAGCCGCCCAAGAAAAAAGGCGCCTCGCCTTTGGAAGCGGACGAATCATTCAGGGAGCGCATGATAGCCCTTGCCGCCGAAGAACGAAACGTTCACAGCTTTCTGGATCTCCTCCTTCCCGTGCTGGCCGAATGTGAAGATCCGCCCTATACCGTCGAGCCTGTCCGTATCCATACCCGTGAAACACTGAAAAGCTTAAGGCGGCGTTTTGTACAATCCGCCGGGAGGGAACCGGCAATGGAAGAGGCCGCAGCCCTGGCGGCGCCCTTGTACGGTAAGGCCTCCCTTCTCTTTCCCCCTCATCCCGCGTCTCTTCCCGTTCCGGCAAGCGGTCTCTACCATGAAAAACACACAGGAGAGGAGGAGCCGCCGCCCCCCGGCGGACTGGACGCTTTTCTTTCAAAGACAGGCCTCAGGGCCGCCGATTTCGGCATAATCGTCCACGCTTTTCTGGATGATTTTCTCCAGGGACGGGAACCCCGCATACCGCCGCCCGTTCTTTCGCGCCTTGACGAACGGGACTGGCCGGCGGCTTCCGCCCTGGCGGACGGCATGATGAAAGGCTTCCTCACGTCCCCGCTGGGAAAACTGAGCCTTTCATCCGCGCGCCGGGAAACGGAATTTCCATTTGTAAGCGCGGTAACACTGCGCGCCGGGGAAAGGGACCGGATCGTGCCCGTCTCGGGAAAGATGGATCTTGTGTTTGAGGCGGAAGGGATGATACACGTAGTGGACTTCAAGACCGACAGGGATGAAAGGCCGGACGATCATTTCGGACAGCTTGCCGTCT
The DNA here is from genome assembly GCA_031268385.1 of Treponema sp. Lineage (GTDB taxonomy): Bacteria > Spirochaetota > Spirochaetia > Treponematales > Breznakiellaceae > JAIROE01. Next base: position 6,610 of record JAIRXH010000051.1, read on the forward strand.
ACAGCCGGGCCGCGGGCGACATTTTCGGCGGCAGGGTAAGACCCTGGCTTTTCTACCTGCGAAGCGGCAGGGCCGAAGATCTTTCCGGCCGTCTTGACGGAGTCGACATAGAAAAGATGGTGAGTGGGTACCTGGAAGAACAGGCGCCGCCGTAATTCCCGTTTTCAAGGGAAACGATACGCGGAGGCCCGGAGAGCGCCGGCGCTTGCTTTCAGGTACCGTATTGACAGAAACAGAAAATGGCGCTATAGTGGGGTAGTTTCAAGATCCGGTCCGGCTGGATCATGATTTTGAAGCCGGTATTCCCCTGTAGCTCAGCTGGCAGAGCAAGTGGCTGTTAACCACTGGGTCCGTGGTTCGAACCCGCGCGGGGGAGCTAAGGCCGTCCGAGAGGGCGGCTTTTTTATGTGAGGCTGTTCCAAAACTTCAGTTTTTGGAACGGTTTCTTGCCCATGTAACAAAGAATTGGCGCATTTTGGCAGGGATGACACAAAAGCCGGAATGTGTCATGCAAAGGCCAAAAAGGCCTGTGTCAACGCTGCTGTCAATAGAATCGTCAACAAAGTCTGCTACGGCAGCACTGATTTATTCGAATGCGACTAAATCAGAGCTACTATAATGTGGATTTTTCGCCGCTTTGAAAAAGCGTGTTTTCCGCAGGAAAACGAGAAAAACCATAGGGTAACGCTGATTAGCCACAAGTTAATCAGCGTTACCCTAAAAGCCTGTTCTGTTTCCCGGCGGGAAACTCCGCCAAACCGTCGCCAAGACGGTAAACGCATTGCAAGTTTGTCTTCCATGATATACAACAATACTCATGAACCTTA
>JAIRXH010000054.1 GCA_031268385.1 Treponema sp.
AAGTACAGGAGCGTATCATGAAAGCAAAACTTACCCTTCACGGGGAATTTTCAATCGGCGAAGTTGACAAACGTATCTACGGTTCTTTTATTGAACACCTGGGCCGGGCCGTATACAACGGCATTTATGAGCCGAATCACGGCGATGCCGATGATCTGGGTTTTAGGAAAGATGTTATAAAGCTGGTACGGGATCTGGATGTTCCTGTCGTACGCTATCCCGGCGGTAATTTTGTTTCGGGCTACAATTGGGAAGACGGCGTAGGGCCTGTGGACAAGCGGCCTGTAAGAATGGATCTCGCCTGGATGACCAGGGAGTCTAACCGTATTGGTGTTAATGAATTCGCCGAATGGGCGAAGCGGGTCAATTCGGAAGTTATGATGGCGGTGAACCTGGGAACGGCCGGGCCCGATGAGGCGAGGAACCTTGTGGAGTACTGTAACTTTCCCGGCGGAACGGCATGGAGCGATCTCCGCCGCGGTCATGGCGTGGAAAAACCCCATAACTTCAAACTTTGGTGTCTGGGGAATGAAATGGACGGGCCCTGGCAGATCTGTCATCGTACCGCCGTCGAGTACGGCAGGATTGCCGCGGAAGCCGCCAAAGTAATGAAGTGGACCGATCCTTCAATAGAAGTGGTCGGCTGCGGAAGCTCCAACGCCCGCATGCCTACCTTCGGCGAATGGGAAGCCGGGGTTCTTGAGCAGGCGTATGAACAGCTGGATTATATGTCCCTTCATATCTATTTTGCGAATAACGAAAACGATACCCCAAACTTTCTCGGACGCAGTCTGGAAATGGATACCTTTATCAAAACCGTGGCCGGGATCTGCGATTATGTAAAGGCGAAAAACCACAGTAAAAAACAGATCAATCTTTCTTTTGATGAATGGAATGTCTGGTTTCACAGCCATGATCAGGACGCGAAGATTGAAAAATGGACGGAAGCGCCGGCGCGCCTGGAAGATATTTACACTATGGAAGACGCCCTGACGGTTGGGTGTATGCTCATCACCCTGATCAAAAATGCCGACCGGGTAAAAGTCGCCTGCCTTGCGCAATTAGTAAATGTAATAGCGCCTATTATGACCGAGGCGGGCGGTCCCGCCTGGAGGCAGACGATCTTTTATCCTTTTATGCAGGCCTCGCGGTATGGCCGGGGCACGGTACTCCGCTGTCCTGTAAGCTGCGAAAAGTACGATTCCCAAGAATACAATGATATTCCTTATCTTGAGACGGTGGCGGTTCATAATGACGAGAAAAAAGAACTGACAATTTTCGCGGTGAACCGGAACCTGACGGAAAGCCTTGATCTTGAAGCGGAAATTTACGGCTTTGAAAAATACCGTCTTGTTGAACATACCGCGATGCATAACGCGGATATTAAGGCGGTGAACTCGGCGAAGGAAGAAAAGGTAAAACCCGAAGTACAGGGGAAAGGAACCCTCGATCCTGAAAGCGGGCGCCTGGTGGTCAGGCTGCCGCCCGCCTCATGGAATGTTATCCGGCTGGGTTAGGACAGAGCCTCATTGCTTTCCGGCTCAAAAAATTCCTAATGCTTAAAGTGCCGCCTTCCGGTAAAGACCATGGCGATACCGTGTTTGTCGCAGGCTTCTATGGAAAGCCTGTCGTTCACCGATCCCCCCGGCTGAATGATCGCCTTGATCCCCGCCGCTGCCGCCGCTTCCACCACATCGGGGAAGGGGAAGAACGCGTCCGATGCCAGCACCCGGGCGCTCTTGCCGCCGGCAAAGGCGGAAGCTGCTTCCCCTGAAGCGGCCGTCTTCGCGGCTTCCGCGATAGTTTTACGGCTCTGCTCCAGCGCCTGTTCCGCGGCCCGGATCCGGTTTACCTGGCCCCCTCCTATGCCGGAAGCCGCTTCATCTTTGACGATCAAAATGGCGTTGGATTTGACAAAGGTGACGGCCCGCATGCCGAAAACCATGTCGCGGATGTCCGCCGGCTCAGGTTTTGTTTTGGTCACTATGTCCCATTTTTCAAAAAGTTTCCGATCCGTTTCCTGCACAAGAAGCCCGCCGTCCACGGCAATGTATTCATGGGTTTCTTTGGGGGGCCGCGCCGCCCGCATAATACGGAGGTTTTTTTTCTTTTCAAGAATTTCCAAAGCTTCAGGATCAAAATCCGGGGCAGCGACAATTTCCAGAAAAAGTTCCCCAAGTTTTTCCGCCGTCTCTTTATCCAGCGGGACATTTACCGCTACAATGCCGCCGAAGATAGAAAGCGGATCGCAGGCGTACGTTTTCGCGTAAGCTTCCGCCAGATCCGGCCCAAGCCCTATGCCGCAGGGTGTGTTATGTTTTACCGCCACACAACAGGCGGTCTTGTCCGTTGCCGCGTCCTTTATGCCGAGCTTCTCCAAATCGGCCCCGCCTATGGGAGCGGCCTTCGCGGAAGGAAGGCCGAAGGCGCAGACCGCTTTCCATGCCAGATCCAAATCGCGGATATTGTTGTACCCCAGCTCTTTTCCGTGAAGCTGTTCCATACTCCCCAGTGCGCCGGGGTGATCGGCATGGACGTAGAGGGCCGCGGACTGGTGGCCGTTTTCGCCGTAACGGAGTTGCTGCTTTTTTTTCAGGGAGAGGGGCCAATACGCGGGGTACTCCTCGTCAAGAAGGTAGCGGGCAATAGCGGCATCGTAGGCGGAAGTAAGATCAAAAACCTTGCCCGCCAGGCGCCTGCGGAATTCCGCAGGAACATTTCCGGCCTTCAAGCCCGCTATGGTTTCCGCATAGCCGGCGCTTTCGGTAAGGACGATCACGTGCCGGTAATTTTTTGCCGCGGAACGGAGCATTGCGGGCCCGCCTATGTCTATAAACTCCACAGCCTCTTCCAGCGATAGACCCGCCCGCGCTTTTTCAAAAAACGGATAGAGGTTGACGCAGACTAAATCTATCGTACCTATCTTTAGTTTATCCAATGTTTCCATGTGTGAAGGCAGATCCCTGCGGGCCAGAAGCCCCGCGTGTATCGCCGGGTGCAGCGTTTTAATGCGCCCGTCAAGGCACTCGGGAAAACCGGTAAGCGCCGACACATCGGTGACGGGGATGCCGTTTTCCCGCAGGTGTTTTGAAGTGCCGCCGGTGGAAAGGATCTCCCATCCGGCCCCGGTAAGGTACGATGCCAGATCAAGAATCCCTTCCTTGTCGAACACGCTGATAAGCGCCCGCTTTTTCATAATTCCTCCTCAATAAACGCGGGATAATCATAAAGGAATAGGGATAATAAATAAAGGCCGCAGGTTTTAGGTGAATTATGGCGGTTGATGTTTGTATGCCGCGGATGGGCAACAGTACATTTTGCGTGATGTGGTGTACGTATCTACGCGGTTTGTTCCGCCCTCTACAAAGACGAAAGATTATAGTAGAATACACGTATGAAAACCATCATTAAGCCCCTTATCGCGTTTTTAGTCTGCATATTCATCGTTTTCCTTTCCGCCGGCATTGCCTCCTGGGTAGAGACCGGTTTTGGTGAAATTACCGTCACGTCCGGCTTTCTGGAAGGCTC
>JAIRXH010000070.1 GCA_031268385.1 Treponema sp.
CAACGGCAATTATCTCAGGCTGTCCTTGCGGAAAAGGCGGACATTTCAATCACGTTCCTCAGCAACATAGAACGGGGCATCAAGTATCCCACATCGGACACCCTTTCCGCCATAGCAAACGGTTTGGGGGTGGAGGTTTACGAGCTGTTCCGGCATGACCATTCCCCCGCCGAACATCGGAGCCTCTTTGAACGGTTCAAGATCGACATCACCCAAAATGTCTTAAAAACCCTTGAGGCGGTCTATAAGGCGTATGAGGAGTAGACAGCGGATAGACTCATTCTGCCCTTGGACACTGGAGAATGGCCCGCCATAGATGGCAATTGTCTTACCTTTGATGTGAACGCCCCTTTCATAAAAAAGCCCGGAGCCGCCTTGAGCGCTCCGGGCCCTTGGGGTAACGCTGTGGACCTTACCCCCTAACCTGTTTTGCCGTACCGAAAGGCCGTTTTCAGGCGGCCCCTCTAGAACGGCCGTTCCGCCAGATACTTGTACTCCTTCCATACCCGCTCGGCCTGGGCCTTCGCTTTGGCGAGAAGCGCGTCCGCCCGGTCGGGGCTGGCGGCCTTGAGGCTCTTGAAACGTACTTCCTTGTACATGAAGTCTTCAAGGTTCGTGGTGGGATCTCTGGAGTCAAGCTGGAAGGGATTTTTCCCTTCGTTTTTGAACCGCGGATCGTAACGGTACAGGGGCCAAAGGCCGGATGTGACCACCGCCTTTCCCTGATCCAGCCCCTTCGACATGTCGATGCCGTGGTTGATACAGTGGGCATAGGCGATGATGAGGGACGGACCGTCGTAGGATTCCGCCTCGCGGAACGCCTTGATGGTCTGGGCCATGTTGGCTCCCATGGAGATCTTCGCCACATACACATAGCCGTAGCTCATCGCCATGGCTCCCAGATCTTTTTTGGTGATTTCCTTGCCCGCCGCGGCAAATTTGGCGATGGCGCCGACCGGCGTTGCCTTGGACATCTGTCCGCCGGTGTTGGAGTAGACCTCGGTATCCATACAGAGGAGGTTTACGTTCCGGCCGGAGGCAAGAACATGGTCGAGGCCGCCATAGCCAATGTCGTAACCCCAGCCGTCGCCTCCCAGTATCCACACGGACCGCCTGATAAAGTAATCCGCCAGGGAAAAGAGCATTTTTGCCGTAGCGCCGGAATTGTTTTTGACGGCGGCCTTCAATTCGTCCACCAGCTTCCGCTGGGCGTCGATTTCGGCGTCGTCATTCTGGGGGTTGGCAAGGATCTTGTCAAGAAGTTCGGCCTGTATCCCTTCGCCCCTGGCTTTGACCGCCAGTTCCCTGGCGTGTTCGGCGAGCTTGTCGCTTGTAAGACGCATCCCCATGCCAAACTCGGCGGCGTCCTCAAAGAGGCTGTTGGACCACACCGGTCCGCGGCCGTCTGCCCTTTGGGCGTAGGGGGTGGTGGGAAGGTTTCCGCCGTAAATGGAGGAACAACCCGTCGCGTTGGCAATGACTGCCCGGTCGCCGAAAAGCTGGGAGAGGAGCTTTACATAGGGAGTCTCCCCGCAGCCGCCGCAGGCCCCGGAGAATTCAAAGAGGGGCCGCTTGAACGCGAGGCCCTTGGCGCCTGAAAGGTTAAGTTCCGCGGCGGGCGTTTCAGGAAGGTTTTGAAAATAATTCCAGGCCTCTACCTGCTCCGCGTGATACTGGGGATCGTCCGAATAGGATTTCCAGGAAAGGGCGGCCGGTTTGGACGGATCCTTTGATACCGGGCACTGGTTGAGGCAGACCCCACATTCCATACAGTCCTCGGCGGAGATGACAAGGGTGACTTTTTTGCCTTCAACCGGTTTTGGTTTAATGGCGGCGGTTTTAAAGCCTTTGGGCGCCGCGGCCGCTTCCCCGTCGGTAAGGTTCTTCATGCGTATGCAGGCGTGGGAACAGACTGCGGAACACAGCCCGCACTGTATGCACACGGCGGGGTTCCAGCTGGGAACCCGTTCGGCCACGGACCGTTTTTCGTATTGGGTGGTAGCGGTGGGGAAGGTCCCGTCCTCGGGGATTTTCGACACCGGAAGCCTGTCCCCTTCCTGAATGGACACCGCGCCAAGCACATCCCGTATCCAGGTGTCTTTCGCGGCGGCGAAGGGTTTCTTCATGCGGAGATCCCCGCCGGCGGTAGAGGGGTACTTCACCTCATGCACCGCGGCAAGGGCCATGTCGATGGTTTTGTTGTTTTTTTCAACCACATCGGCGCCCTTCTTTCCGTAGGACTTCTCCACGAATTTCTTCATATACTTGACCGCTTCCGCTTCTTCCAGGACGCCCGAAATTTTGAAGTACGCGGCCTGCATGACCGTGTTGATACGGTTTCCCATGCCGGCCTGGCGGGCGATTTCCGCGGCGTTGATCACGTAGAACTTGACTTTCTTGTCGATAATGCGCTTTTGGGCTTCCAGGGGAATTTCCTTCCAGACATCCGCCGCACTGAAGGGGCTGTTAAGAAGGAAGGTTCCCCCCTCCTTGACATTGGCCAGAAGGTCAAAGGTTTCCATGTAGGAAAATTTGTGACAGGCCAGGAAGTCGGCCTTGGTAATAAGGTAGGGCCGGCGTATGGCGCTTTTACCGAAACGCAGGTGGGAGACGGTAAAGCCCCCGGACTTTTTGGAATCGTAGGAGAAGTACGCCTGGGCCGAAAGTTCCGGCCTCGCGTCCCCGATGATCTTGATAGAATTCTTGTTGGCGCCGACCGTACCGTCGGAACCGAGACCGTAGAACATCGCCTCTTTCATGCCCTCTTCGGCAAGGACAAAATGTTCGTCGTAGTCAAGGCTCTTGCCCTGCACATCGTCTTTGATTCCCACGGCAAAACTGGAGATTTTTTTGCCCGAAAGATTGTCAAAAACCGTCTTGATCATGGCGGGGGTAAATTCCTTGGAGCCAAGACCGTAACGGCCGCCGAGTACCAGGGGACTGCCCGTAAAGGGGGCTTTTCCCGCGGCCTGGGTTTCCCCTATGGCGGTACGGATGTCTTCGTACAGGGGCTCTCCCAGAGCGCCGGGCTCCTTTGTCCGGTCCAGCACGGCGATAGCCTTGACTGAAGCAGGAAGGGCCTTTACAAAAAGTTCCGCGTCAAAGGGCCGATAGAGCCTTACTTTAAGAACCCCGATCTTTTCACCTTTACCGGCAAGGTACTCAACAGTCTCTTCGCAGGTTTCCGCGCCGGAACCCATGATGACGATTACCCTTTCGGCGTCTTTTGCCCCAAAATAGTCGAAAACATGATAGGAACGGCCTGAAAGCGAGGCGTATTTGTCCATTTCGGCCTGAACAATGCCCGCGACCTTGTCGTAGTATTTGTTGACCCCTTCCCTTCCCTGAAAATAGGTGTCGGGATTCTGGGCGGTGCCCCGGATAAAGGGTTTTTCCGGGGTAAGGCCCCGCAGGCGGTGAGAGCGCACCAGTTCGTCGTCTATCATCTGCCTCATCACTTCGTAGGAGACTTCTTCAACCTTTTGCAGTTCATGGCTGGTTCTGAAGCCGTCGAAGAAGTGGAGGAAGGGCACCCGCGAGCGCAGGGTGGCGGCATGGGCGATAAGGGCCAGATCCATCACCTCCTGAACGCTGTTGGAGGCAAGCATGGCCCATCCGGTTTGACGGCAGGCCATTACATCCTGATGATCGCCGAAGATGGAAAGGCTCGATGTGGCCAGCGCCCGGGCGGCGATATGGAATACCGTGGAGGTCAGCTCCCCGGCGATTTTGTACATATTGGGGATCATGAGGAGAAGCCCCTGGGAAGCGGTAAAAGTTGTGGAAAGGGCCCCGGTTGTGAGCGCGCCGTGGACCGCCGCCGCGGCTCCCGCCTCGGACTGCATCTCTACAACCTGCGGAATCGTACCCCACAGGTTTTTCCGTCCCTGGGCGGAAAATTCGTCCGAAAGTTCACCCATGGGGCTGGAAGGGGTAATCGGATAAATCGCGATTACTTCGCTTAGCGCGTGGGCCACATAGGCCGCCGCGTTGTTGCCGTCAATCATAACCATGTTTTTGTCTGCCATTCTTTTCCTCAATAAGGTGGGATACGCTCATTGTAGTCCAGGAAGGGGAAATGTTCAAGGAGAGGGGAGGCGGCCGGCAGAGCTTGGACTTCGCGCCACTTTTTGCTCCGTATGTGTTATAGTTACAGGAAGGATGAATCTTTACCGTTCTGTTTCCATCGGCCCGCTTGAACTTCCCGGGAATCTGTTTCTCGCCCCGGTGGCGGGTTTTTCCGGCCGGGCTTTTCGCATGATCTGTGTCGGGGAGGGGGCGAATTTCAGTTATACGGAACTTGTTTCCGCCGAAAGCCTGATACGGAACCCGGCGGGTCCTGTAAAGGCCCTGCTCCGCCGGGGGGATAACGAACGGCGTTACGCCGTGCAGCTCTTCGGTTCGGATCCCCTCCGCGTGGGCCAGGCGGCGGCGCTTTTGGCCCCCTGGCGTCCCGACGCGGTGGACATTAACGCAGGGTGTCCTGTTCCCAAGGTGATCAAAACGGGGGCCGGGGCGGCCCTGATGCGAAATCCGTCCGTTCTGGGCCGCATGGTGGAAGAGACGGTCCGGGCGTCGCGGGAATGTCTGGGGGGCGCGCCTGTAACCGTCAAGATGCGTTCCGGCTGGGATTCATCTTCGGTAAACTACGCCGAATGCGCCCGTATCGCCTCCGGGGCCGGGGCGGCCATGATATGCCTTCACCCAAGAACCCGCGTCCAAGGCTACGGTGGAAAAAGCGACTGGTCCCATATTGCCGATCTTGTTTCCCGTCTGTCCGTGCCGGTGGCGGGCTCCGGGGATCTTTACACGCCCCAGGACGCGGAGCGCATGCTCAGGGAAACAGGCTGCGCCGCGGTCATGTTTGCCCGCGGGGCGGTGGCGAATCCCCTTGTTTTTTCCCAGACGCGGTCCCTGCTTGTTTCAGGCGGATGGCGGCCCGCCGCCCCGGAGGAAAAAATACGGTGCGCCTTCCGCCAGCTTGAGCTGCTCGCCGGGGAGACGGGGGAAAGGGTGGCCTCTATCATGATGCGCAAACAATTCTGCGCCTGTACCAAAGGTTCGGGGGAAAGTCCCCCGGACGGAGGCGGCATTCCCGGAGGGGCCGCCCTGCGGAACCGGCTGGTTCACGCGGAAACTATTGCCGAATACCGGCGGATATTTCATGATGCGGGCATAGGATGACCGCGGAAATATAACAAGGGAAGCGCTGATTGGCCGCACGTTAATCGGCGTTACCCAAGGAAGGAACAACAATGAATATACTGAAAAGGCCATTTCGCTACCGGCAGTACAACGCGGTTTTCTGGATCATAGGAATTAATATCCTCGTGTTTCTGGCCGGAATGCTCATGAGGCAGCGGGTTGTGAATCTGTTCCTCGGCATGACCCCGGTACTGGTAATGAGGGGCTGGATCTGGACCTTTGTTACCTATATGTTTGTCCACGGCGGCGTAAGCCACATCCTCTTCAATATGCTTGCCCTTTTTGTCTTCGGCCTTCCGGTGGAACGGCAGATGGGAAGCCCGGAATTCATCCTCTTTTATTTTGTCACGGGAATTTTCGCCGGTTTTTTTTCCTTTCTGGTGTATGTCTTCACGGGCGCCGGGAGGGTGATCCTCATAGGGGCAAGCGGGGCCGTGTTCGCGGTGCAGCTTGCCTACGCGGTGTTCTTTCCCCATTCGGTCCTTTACTTTTGGGGCATACTTCCCTTGAGGGCCCCGGTAATGGTGCTGGGATTTACCGGGCTTGAAATTTTTCTGATGCTGACCGGTATGGGGGGAAACGTGGCCCACATGACCCATCTTGCCGGTTTCGCCGTCGCCTGGCTTTACTTTGTGATCCGTCTGGGCGTAAACCCCTGGCGGAGGCTTACGGGAAGGTGAGCGTAGGCGTACAGGGCGGAAGGAATTTCAGGCCGGGGCCGTATACAGCCGATATTGAACTATGCGCGCTTCTTTTCTGCTCTGTCTTGTACTGTCGGGCCCGGCGCTGTGCGCCCAGTGGATACTGCCCGGCGGCGGGGCGGAGATGCTGCGGGGAAGGGTAAAGATAGCCCTTGAACCGGTGTACGGTTTTTATGTTGAAGATGTTTACCCGCTTGACGCCGGGACGGCGCGGCGGCGGGCGCTGGAAGAAGCGGCGATGTTTTATTCCGCCATGATCTACGGCTGGTCCTTTCATTACGACATAGGGGAACGGGCCAGGGGCATAGCGGAGGAATTTGAGCTTGCGTCCCTGGGGGGCATTCCCTGGGGGGATCCGGGGCTCCGCGCCACCGACGCGAAGCTGGAAGACATGCAGTTTCTGCTCTGGACCGATTACCGGCTTACCGAGGCCCAGAGGAGGCGCATGGCGATGTGGAGATCGGGAACCGTAAGAAACGCCCAGGCGATAGGCCACGCCCCCCCCGGCGGTCCTGTGGAAATGGACGACTGGATGTCCATAAAACGCTCCGCCCTTGAAGACGCGGCCAGGGCGGCGCTGCGGGCCATGCTTCGGGGCAGTGAACGTAACCGCCCCAGGGCGGTGGAAGGATTTGTCAGCCTTGCCTCTTTCCCGGTTTTTTTTATGGACGACGGCAGATGGGCGGCGAACGCCAAATTCAGGGTTCAGGTAACCGAAATTGTCCCCTTCGCCGCTTATTGAATATCCCCTGTCCGCCGATAATAAATAACATGGCCCGTACCGTACACCGCTCCGAAATAAAGAGGACCCCCTTCTCGTTTGTTCTGCTAGTGATAGTGCTTTTGTCGCTCTTGGCGCTCTTCATTCTTCCGTTGACCGCCTGGGCCGAAACCCCGAACCTATCGTCGCCTGAAAACGGCCCGGACGCGGCCAGGGCGGGAGCGGTATGGCCGGACCGGCTTTTTCCCGCGTCCTATTTTACCGATACCGTAAGCCTGGCCTGGGCGCGGGAAGCCTCCCGGCCCTATTGGGTGCCCACCGAGGCCGAACACAGCGCCAGGACCGCCCTTTACAGCGGCAGTCTTTCCATGCTCCTCAATAACGACATACTCGCCTTTTACGGGCATCCCCTTTCAAAAAACATGGGAATTCTGGGCCGTTTTTCGCCCGAGGAACTGGACGGGAAACTTGGCGAACTTGCGGAAGAATACGCGGAGGCAAGCGGCGGACGGGGAATAAGGCGGGCCTTCTACATTATTTACGGAACCGTATGGCCCGGAGGCGACATAGGGATCCTTGGGGAAGATGTTCTCCTCAGTTACATTGAATACGCCCAGCGGCGCGGCATACTGGTTTTCCTCGATCACCAGATCGGGAAATACCATCCGGTTGATTCACTCAAACGTATGCTGCCCTATCTGAAATACCCCAATGTCCATCTGGCGCTCGACCCGGAATGGCGGACCACCAAACCCATGCAGGAAATAGGGACGGTAACGGCGGAAGAATTAAACGAGGCCCAGCGGGTAATGGAAGAGTACATAGTGGAGAACAGGCTTCCGGGCGAACGGCTGCTGGTGATTCACCAGTTCAACCGGCGGATGATTTCAAACCGGAGCCAGGTTCAAAGCGGTTTCGCGAGAGTTCGGCTTGTCCACTGCGCGGACGGATTCGGCCCGCCAAATCTGAAAAAATCATCCTATGCCGACAACGCGCTGGCCTCAAACATACCCGTCAAGGGATTCAAACTGTTTTACAACTTCGGCATTCCGGGGGCCGGTTACGATGATCCGCTTCTTACGCCCAAAGAAGTCTACACCCTCACCCCCCGGCCCTATATCATCATGTACCAGTGACAGGCGCCGGTCACTGGCGGTAAAACCGCGTCACAAAATCGGAACGGTCGGGTTTCTGGCTGTAATTTGACTCTGAAGCCGGCCTCCGCGTCGCCTGATCCACAATGTACTTTCTGGCTATTCCGCGGGTAAGATTTATCTGGGTCTGGTTTTCCAGGAACTCGAAGGGAGTACTGTGCCTGATGTTCTTGGCCACCCCGTCCCTGTTCTGCACGGAAAGCTGTATTTCGATGGTGTTGTTGGTGATCTTGTAGGTGCCGTTCCCCGTGTACTCGCTTTCATAATCCTTGGGGTTCCTGATGTCGTTGAAACCTCCCCCGGAAAGCGCCCTGTTGGCCCTGAAATACACCTCGACAAACTGATCGGTCACGATAAAATTCCGTACCCTGATCGTTCCGTCGGCGTTGAACTGGAGCACGATGGTTCCGTTGGCGTTGGCCCAGATTCCGGCTATGGGGTTCCTTGGATCGGTGGGCGTTACATTGGTCCGCACCGTCTGGCTCTGGGCCCTGCGGCGCGCGGCTTCCTCGGCCGCCCTGCGGCGGGCCGCCTCTTCTTCTTCCGCCGCGCGGCGGCGGGCCTCTTCGGCAAGACGCGCTTCCTCGGCAAGCCGGGCCGCCTCTTCGGCAAGGCGCGCCTCCTCGGCGAGCCGGGCTTCTTCGGCAAGACGCGCCTCTTCGGCGAGCCGGGCCTCTTCGGCAAGACGCGCTTCCTCGGCAAGCCGGGCCGCCTCCCGCGCGTTATTGCAGGCGGTACATCCCACCAATATGCCAAGAACCAGGAGCAGGACAATTGCAATCCCGATAAAAATCAATCCTACTTTTCTCTTTTCCAAAATAAAACCTCCTGCCTGTTTTGAAATTGGCTCAATCGAGGCGATTTCAAAATGTCCGGTGTTTGGATCAAATCATTACATCCAGGGAAGCCCTTCCAAAAACTGAAGTTAAGGAACAGCCTCCATAGTTATTTAAAATCCGCTCATTACAAAAATAAATAAAAAAGGCCCTTTTGTCAATATAACCGGAATTGATTACGAATGAAGAACCCGCTTCCTTTCCGTTGCGGGGCATGTTTACACCGGGAATACGCTCACACATACCGCAAAATGTATCCCGAAAGGCGCGGACAGCGGTGCGAAGACCGGGGTCCCGAAAGAAATCCCTTGAGTCCCGAAGAAAAATTCTTGAGTCCCGAAGAAAA
>JAIRXH010000130.1 GCA_031268385.1 Treponema sp.
CGCTTTGAAAAAGCGCGTTTTCCGCAGGAAAACGAGAAAAACCATAGGGTAACGCTGATTAGCCACAAGTTAATCAGCGTTACCCTAAAAGCCTGTTCTGTTTCCCGGCGGGAAACTCCGCCAAACCATCACACGACCAAGACGGTAAACGCATTGCAAGTTTGTCTTCCATGATATACAACAATACTCATGAACCTTATCCTGATAGAGGAACATGAACTGGGAAGGGCCCTTTCCCGGCGGGACGAACGGACGGTTCACCTCATCAAGGTACTGCACAAAAAAACGGGAGATACTTTTGACGCGGGGGTTGTAGGCGGCGGCCGGGGCAGAGGACGCATTGAAAAGATCAACCTTGACGGATCGCTGCGTATTTCCCTGCATCTTGACGAAGCCGCCCCGGCGCGGCTGCCGTTGCGCGCGGCGGTTGGTTTTCCCCGGCCCATTCAGCTAAGGCGGCTTCTGAGGGATCTGTCCAGTCTGGGGATATGCGCGGTCGATCTTCTGGGGACGGACCTTGGGGATAAAAGCTACCGCAATACAAGGCTCCTTGAAGACGGCGGCGCCAGGGCCGCGCTTGTCGAAGGCGCGTCGCAGTCGCGCGACACCACCATTCCGCCGGTCTTGTTTTTCGCGCCGCTTGACCAATGGCTCGCCGAGCGTCCCTGGGAAAAGGAAAACGCGGGGCCCGCCGCCCTTCCCCTGCTCATTGCCGCCGACAATGTCAGGCCGGAAGGAGCCGTGTCGCGGCTTACCCCCACAAGACGGTCCGTAGTGCTGGCCGTAGGACCGGAACGGGGCTGGTCGGACAGGGAGCGGAAAATACTGGAGGACTCAGGCTTTCTGCGGCTGTCGCTGGGGGAACGCGCCCTGCGCACCGAAACCGCCTGTGTCGCCGCCGCGGTTTTGACACTGGAAAAGATGGGTGAATTGTGATGTCAAATTCCCCCTCGGCGAACAAACACCGGAGGTTTCCGCAATGAACCAGGATCAGGTAAAGGCAAAGCTGCTTGCCATAGAAGACGCTCCGCTGGAATTTTCCCTCGTCTTTTCGGGCAAGTCAAGCAAAAAAGTCAACGGGCTTTACAAGCCTGAAAGCCGGGAGATCATCATACACAACAGGAATTTTGCCGCCGGTGGCGAACAGAACGAAAATCTGCTTCTGTACACGGCGATACACGAATATGCCCATCACCTTCACGCCTGTTCACGGGGCGGAACGCTGCAGGCAAGGGCGCATACTTCGGAATTCTGGGCGATTTTTCACGGCCTTCTTGAAAAGGCCCAGGCGAAAAAAATCTACCATGATGTTTTTCAGGGTTCACCCGAACTTGAAAAACTGACTGAAATCATCAGGGAAAAATTCCTTCTTGAGAACGGCAGCATCGTCAAGGAAATGGGAAGGCAGCTCCTCAAGGCGCATGATCTGTGCGCGTCCCTTGGGGTCCGCTTCGAGGACTATGTGGACCGGGTGCTGCGCATACCGCGCGTCGCGGCGAACATGGCGATAAGGATGCACCAGTACGATCTGGATCCGGCGGTAGGGGCGGACAACATGCGCTTCCTTGCGGGAATCAGAAACGGCGGGGACAGGGAAGCCGCCGAAAAGGCGCTTCTTGGGGGAAAAAGCCCCGACACGGTAAAAACGGCCTTCCGTTCAAAAAACGCCGAAGAAGATCCGAAGCTCCACCTTGAAAAGGAGAAGGCACGGCTGGAGCGGACCATTGAAACGCTGACAAAGCGGCTTGCCGAAGTAAAAAAGGAACTTGCGCGGTAAGCCGGGGCAGCGCTGATTAACTTGTGACCAATCAGCGTTACCCTAGGCTTCAAGTCCGAAAAATTTATTCGAATTTTCCCACAACTGGGCCGCAAGCTCCTCAAGGTCGATTTCCAGCATTTCGGCAAGAAAAGCCGCGGTCAGGGGCAGATACTTGGGCATGTTGCGCTTGCCCCGGTAGTCCGCCGGCACCATGAAAGGACTTTCCGACTCAATAAGAATACGATCAAGGGGCAGCACGCCGACCGTTTCATGCAGGTTCCGGGCGTTGCGGTAGGTCAGGTTTCCCGCGAAAGAAAAGTAGATGTCAAGATCGAGAGCCTTTTTGGCGTATTCGGCGTTTTCCGAGTAACAGTGGAAAACTCCCCCCCTGGGCGGCAGCCGGTCCCGCAGTATGTCCAGCACGTCATGACCCGCGTCCCGGTTGTGAATAATGACCGGCAGATTGAGTTTCGCCGCCATGTCCAGCTGTGTTATGAAGAGCTCAATCTGGGACTTCTTGTCCCCGAATTTGCGGTAATAATCCAGGCCTATTTCCCCTATGGCAACGACGCGGGGAAGCTGAACGTTCCGCTCTATAATCCCCTGCCAGTCCCTGCCGGGATTTTGAACTTCGGAAGGACTTACGCCAATGGCGTGGTACACGTTTGTCGAAGATTTCAGGTTTTCATGAACCCTGCCAAAATCGTGAAGACTGTTACAGATGGAGACAATACGGTTTACCGAGACCTGGCGGGCCTCCTGAATAACTATAAGCTGCTCGATAGGGTCATCAACTATGAGCCCTATATGGGCGTGAGTATCAAAATACTGCATGGCTTTGTCCACAAGGTTAGATATTTAACTTTTTCCAAACTGGATATGCCTATAGTATAGCATAAAACAGGACGGCCGTCAATGAAATATCCCGCAAATTATTTATGAATGAAATAGGGCGGTTCCAAAATCCGGCAGTCCTAAAAAACCGTGATTTGGAGCCCTGCCTGTGAAATGTCTTGACAGCGGACGCGTTTCACCCGGATAATGTGTTACATACCATGATAGAAGGCAGCGCGGATATCCGGCCCGCCGTAAAGCTCCGTTACGGCATGGTCGGCGGAGGTCCGGGGGCATTTATAGGCGATGTTCACCGGAAAGCCATAGCC
Organism: Treponema sp.; assembly: GCA_031268385.1. Taxonomy (GTDB): domain Bacteria; phylum Spirochaetota; class Spirochaetia; order Treponematales; family Breznakiellaceae; genus JAIROE01. Next base: position 2,923 of record JAIRXH010000130.1, read on the forward strand.
CTCGACGGGCTGGCGGAGATTGTCTCGGGCTGTTTTTCCCGGTCGCCCGGTAATACCCTCGCAATGGGACGCGCCCTTGGCGTTTCGGCGGACCGGCTCTACAAAACATTTGAAGAAATGGCCGAAGAAGAGGCAAAACGTCCGGATTGTATTGATTTTGCGGTTATTGTAACGCCAAACGCCGGCCATTACCCCGCCGCAAAGGCCTTTTTGAGCCGGGGCATACCGGTTGTGTGCGATAAACCGCTCTGTGTGGAGGAATCCGACGCCGTTGAACTGGCCGAATTGGCAAAACGAAAGGGCCTTCTCTTCGGAATAACCTACACCTACACGGGAAATCCCGTGGTAAAGCACACCAGGGAGCTTATTAGACAGGGTGAAATAGGAACAATTCACTTTATTAACGCCGAATATCCCCAGGAATGGCTTCTTGCCCCGGCGGAAAAGCAGGGAAGCAGGCAGGCCGCCTGGCGTACCGATCCCGCACTGGCGGGCAAGTCCAACAGTGTAGGCGATTTGGGTTCCCACATAGAAAACATGATCTCCTATCTTACGGGACTGAAGATCAAATCACTGTGCGCGAGGCTGGACAAAATAGGGGAAGGCCGTGTCCTTGATGACAACGCCGTTATCCTCCTCGAATACGAGGGGGGCGCCAAAGGGGTGTTCTGGACCAGTCAGGTCGCTTCGGGTTATGACAACGCCTTCCGGGTACGGATCTTCGGCAGCAAGGGTTCCATTGACTGGAATGAAGAAACCTGCAATTACCTTACCCTCTCCCGCTTCGGCCAGCCTACCGCGCAGCTTTCCCGGGGCAGGGATCCTTTCCATCCCCACGCTCAGGGGTTTTCCCGCATTCCTTCGGGCCATCCGGAAGGCTACTTCGAGGCCATGGCAAATATCTATAAAACCTACATAAACGCCCTTGTCAAACAGCGGGAAGGCGCGGCGCTTACCGGAGAAGACCTTGACTTCCCCGGCGCCGGTGAGGGCGTTAACGGGGTCAGATTTATAGGCAGATGTGTTGAAAGCTCCGGCAAGGGAGCGGTCTGGGTGGATTTTTAATTCTTCAGCCGGACAATTTTCACCGCTCCGGGGCGGGCGGCGCAAGGAGCTTGTTATGTCAAGACCGGTTACCCTGTTTTCAGGACAATGGGCGGATCTTCCGTTTGATGAACTGTGCGGAAAGGCAAAGTCCTTCGGCTATGACGGCCTGGAAATCGCCTGCTGGGGCGGGCATCTGGACCTCAAAAAGGCGGCTTTGGATTCGTCCTATGTTGAGGAACGCAAACAAACACTTGCCAAACACGGCCTTAAAACCTGGGCGCTGGGGACACACCTCATCGGCCAGTGTGTAGGCGATCTCTGGGACAGGCGCCTTGACGGGTTTGCCCCGCCGGCCCTGGCCGGACAGCCCGAAAAGATCCGCGAATGGGCTGTCGAATATATGAAGTACGCCCCCCTTGCCGCCAAAAACATGGGCGTCAAGGTGACGACGGGTTTCATGGGAAGTCCCGTGTGGAAGTACTGGTACTCCTTTCCCCAGACCAGCGAGGAGATGATAGACGGCGCCTTCAGGGAGATCGTACAACTGTGGACCCCCATCTTTGACGAATACGACAAATACGGGATCAAATTCGCCCTTGAGGTGCACCCCACGGAAATAGCCTACGATTATTACACCGCCGAACGGCTTTTAAAAGAATTCGATTTCAGGCCGGCGCTCGGCTTCAACTTCGATCCGTCGCATCTCATCTGGCAGGGCGTTACCCCGCATGTCTTCCTCCGGGATTTTGCCAAACATGTTTACCACGTTCACATGAAAGACGCCGCGGTAACGCTGGACGGCAAGGCGGGCATACTCGGATCTCACATTGCCTTCGGCGACACCCGCCGGGGATGGAACTTCCGTTCCCTGGGCCACGGCGGCGTCGATTTTGAAAACATCATCAGGGAACTCAACGCGGCCGGCTACGAAGGCCCCCTTTCGGTGGAATGGGAAGATTCCGGCATGGAACGCGAATACGGCGCCAGGGAAGCCTGCGAATTTGTGCGGAAGATCGATTTTGCCCCTTCCGGCGTAGCCTTCGACGCCGCGCTGAAATCGGACTGACGGGTCCCGCTGGCCGGCGGCGAAGGGAGTGTGCCGGTCAAGGGGATCCATGTAAAAGGGATTCTCTTGCAGTCTTCATCAGGCTGTTTCACTGCGGGCAATTATTTCCCGCTGAACAGTATCGGACAGGGATGTAAAATAGGCGCTGAAACCGGAAACCCGTACAATCAAATCACGATGGGCCTCCGGATTTTGTTGCGCGTCAAGAAGTGTCCGCCTGTCCACCACATTCAACTGCAGTTCCATACCGCCCAGTTTAAAATAGGTCTTAATCATTGCCTTAAGGGCGTCGCGGTTATTTTGCTGCCTGAAAAAGGCCGTGCTGAATTTCATGTCCAGAACCATGCCGTTGGCCAGCCGCGCGTGATCCGTGCGGACCGCGGCGTGTAGTACACCGGTGGGTCCGTTCCTTTCGGTTCCCTGTACCGGAGAAAAACCATTTGACAGGGCTGTTCCCCCTTTGCGGCCGTCAGGAAGGGCGCCGGTACGTTCCCCGAGTATTCCATGGGATTCCACCGAATAAAACCCGACCTGATACCGGCCTCCCCGCGCACCCCTGACAGCGGAGCAAATATCCGTAAAAAATTCGGACACTCCGCGCATCAAGTCCGCCGCTTCGTTATCGCTGCCGTACCGGGGACAGTTTGCCAGAATATAGGCGCGCTCTTCCTCATACCCCTCATAGTCGGCATCCAGCATTTTCATATAGTATGCCATCGTAAAACGTTTCTCTTCGTATACGAATTTTTTTAACGCAAGCAGGGAATCAATGGCATTGGCCATTCCGGCGGCGTTTACCGCGGAAAGATTATAGACGGTTCCGCCTTTCGTTACATCTTTGCCCCTTTGCATGCATCCATCCATGGTTGCCGAAAGGAAAGGCGACGGCCAGTCCACAATGCATATTCCTGCGCTATATTCAGGGGATTGGTCCACCATGAATCGGAAAACTGAAGGAAGCCCGCCAGCACATATCCGTCTATTGTTATATCCTTTTCCGCCAAAAAACAGGAAAAAGCACGGGCCATGCGCACTGTCACCGGCAGCTCCCGGCTGCCGTTCATTTCCCGGTCATAGATTGCCCGCTTTTGTTCCGATATACGTTTTGCGATATAGCGGATGTCATTCTTCGGAAGAGAATCCGGCATGATGCGCCTCCACAAGACAATTATACGCGATAGGCGTCCAGGGCAGCAATGTCGGGAGGTTTTCCGTTCAACGCATAAACGGTACGGGTATGGTCCGGCAGCAAATGAAAATAATTGTCCGTAAACACCGCTTCTTCGCCGTTTTCCGTTTTACCGCTCAGGCAGACGCATTGACAGTAATGGTTTGCCGAAATTGTCCAGCCTCCATCGGGCAAAGGACTTGCCTTCAGTTCCGCGCCGTGGAAATCAAGCCTGCGTTCCACGTCCAAAAGCTGTACTTTTTCATCCATTATTTTTCCGCCGGCATCCGCAAGTTCAGCGGCCAGAATACTGGTACGCCGTATCTGCCCCAAGGGCGCGAGATCGCTCACCGGCGCGCTGTCATTCGCGGCTACCCGTACATCCAAAGACAGATCATCGGTGTATTTTTCCCCAATCAAATCAAACACCCGCACACGGAGCTTTGCCTCTACCGGCGCCATGGTATCATTTACGACCCAAAGGCGGATACGGTCCCCGTTTTCAAAAGACACTATCACAGGCTGATATGCGTGTTTCAGGGCATAGTAGGACATATTCGGCAGCAGATAATAATCAATGGCGCCGCAGTAAATCGACGGCCAGGTATCATTCAATTTCCATATCATATGCCCGTTGGAACGGAAAGGCAGGGAAGGATCTCCCTCCGGCTTGCCCCTGCGGCAGCATTCCACGCTGGATCGTATGTGGTCACGGACCGAGGCGCCAAATTTATAAATCAGCTGCGCGGCATTTTCGGCTTCATAAAAATTGTGCAGATCTCCGTATTCATGGGTCACTGCCGGCACCATCCATTGTTTCCAGGTATCAGGCATCATCGGATGATCGTGGAGGGTCCATTGATCGCGGAAATTCTCCGGCCAAAGGCCTTTGCCAAGCATTTTTTCCATGGTGGCAAGACAGGGGGTACTGGCGCGGTTGTTTTCACTGGGGAATACCGGATGCGCAAGACCCGGTACATACCAGTCGTGGGAATAACTGTGAGTATCACCCTCCGAAGGATCATTGGCACAGGCGCCGCCGTAAGGTGAATTTACATGGTAATAACGTTCGGGATCCAGCCTTTTGCACAATTCGCGGTAGCGTGTTGTATATAATTCACCGCCAAGGAAAGGCCGTTCGGGCATCACATATTCCGCGCCAAGAAAGGTCTCGTTGCCGCCGCACCAAAGGATAACGCAGGGATGGTGTTTCAGGCGCTTTACCATGGAGGCGGCTTCGGCAAGAAATATCCGCATATATTCTTCGGAAAACGGATACATGCCATAATCGTGAATAAAGTCCTGCCACACAAGAATACCCCGGCGATCGCACGCTTCATACATTGAATCCGGCAGCGGAAAGCCTCCCCCCCAGACCCGCAGGATATTCATGTGGGCGTTTTCCGCCAGATCCAAAAGGCGCTCAAAACGGAGCTGATTCCAGGTGTGGGTCATGCCGTCTATCGGGGTAAGACAGGCGCCCCACATGCGTACCTTTTGTCCGTTTATTTCGGTATTTAAATTTTCGTCCACCGAACAGGTGCGAAAACCTATATTTTTTTCACAGGTATCTACAGCTACACCATCTGTGTACAAAGCCATTTTCAGGCGGTACATATTCTGTTCACCGTAACCCCGGGGATTCCACCGTTTTACGCCGGGTATCCGCAGTACAATGGTCTCATTCACGCCGGACTGTGCCCTGGACACATCAACGCCCGCAACGTCATCCACAAGAACGGCGGAAAACTGTTGGGCTGCGCCTGAATTTTCCGGTTTTATTTCTACGATACCGTCATTGCCTTCCATCCTGACATTCACATCGGCATATTCAAGACGTGCTTCATCCCAGCTTTCAAGCCGTATCTTTCCGCAGGGACCCACCAGCGCCATGTACGGGTTTTGTCCGCCAAATTGGGTAAAATCATGTTTGCTTTTACGTATGACATTGAGTTTGTTGACACTGCCTTCCCATTCGGCAGGTATTGCTGTATTGTCGTACATCCTCCGGGGCGCCGAGAAATGCAGCGTTAACACATCGCCCGCCCGCACGACAGGCACATCCACCTCTACCGGAAGGAACATATTGGCCGACCGGGCTATTTTTTCGCTGCCCAGATAAATGTCTACCCAGGTATCCAAAGCCTCAAAAACCAGCCTGTGTTTTTTTCCCGGAGGAGAGGTCTTGAAGGTATAGCGGTATAACCAATCACTCTCCGCGATCCACTGTACCGCGGCGCAGTTGTTGTCCGCACGGGGATCGGCTATCCTGCCGTGACGCAGAAGAATTTCGTGTACCCCGACAGGGGCGTCGCTTTCCAGCCAGTCCTGCCCCGATGAAGATCCAAGTTCCTCCGCCGACAGGGGGCCTTCTCCTCCGCGTTTACGTATTAACCAGGGACCCGTTAATGCCAGTATCTCTCTTTTCATGATTCCCTCCGTTAACCTTTTACACTGCCGGTTACAAGGCCTTTTATCAGATACTTTGAACCCGCAATGAACAATATCAAAATGGGAATGGTAGCCACCGCGAGACTGAGAATGCGCGCCGCGTAGTCATTCCGGTACAATTGACCTATCAGACTGATTGACAGGGGTATTGTAATGAGTCTTTGGTTGTTCAGTATAATTAGAGGCAAAAGATAATCATTCCAGTTCCACAGAAAAAACAACAAAAACAATGTTATGAGCGCCGGACGTATAACGGGCATAACAATAAATACAAAGGTGTGCATCGTGTTTGAGCCGTCTATTTTGGCGCTTTCAAGCAGTTCATTCGGTACCGTGGCGCCAATATACTGCCTCATCCAGAACACGCCGAAGGCGCTGGCCCAAGCGGGAATGATGAGGGGGAAAAAGGTATTTACCATGCCGAACCACCTCATCTCGGTAACAAATCCCACCAGGCCCACCTGCGGCGGCACCATAATACTGCCAAGAATAAAGAAGAACAAAAGATTTTTGCCCCTGAACTTGAATTTGGCAAAGGCGTATCCTGTAAGAGAACTGAGAAGCAGCGCCCCCGCGGCGGCTCCTGTAGATACAAGCAGACTGTTGCGGTAATAAAGCGGAAAATCGGTAGCCATAATCGTTTTGATGTTCTCGAAAATATAACTTCCGGGCAGCAGGCGCAGTCCCCTGAAAAGATCCTCGTTTTTGTATGTACCCATAATCAGCATTATATAAAAGGGGAACAGGGCAAGAAGCGAACAGAAAAGCAAAAACACATATACGGGGATATTGGCGGCGCGGATTTTTCCCTTGCTCATATTTCCTCCCTGTTCATTATACGGATGGTAACAAGCGAGAATATGAATATTATCATGAAAAGACCGTACGCAATTGACGCGCCGTAGCCAAAGTCAAAGGTTCTGAATGATGTATCATAAAATTTCAAAACCACCGTCAACACTGCCCGTCCGGGGCCGCCGATGGGCTGGGAGGCGTCGGGAAACAGCAGTTTCGGTTCGTCAAACAGTTTCCATCCGCCGATAATGCTCATGGTAGTAACGAAAGTCATGATGGGACGCAGCATGGGGATGGTGATGCGCCCAAAAGACTGGAACCAGTTGGCGCCGTCAATGCGCGCGGCTTCGTAAAGTTCTTCAGAAATGGTTGACAGTCCGGCGAGAAACATGACCATCATATAGCCAAAATATTTCCACACGCACAAGATGATTACCACAACGCGGGAACCAAATTCCTGCCCAAGCCAATAATAGGGAGTTTTTGCCAGCCCCAGCGCCGCAAGAAGCAAATTTACCGTCCCGCTTTTCCATTCAAACAGGAGACTGAACAACAGGCCGATGGCTACAGGAGTGGTAAGATAAGGCAGAAAATTCAGGGTTTGCAGGGGTGTACGCAGCTTGTTGGTAAAATCTTTTAATATAACGGCCAACAGAAGTCCAAAGGCAAGCTGGAGGGGAAGGGCCACAATCATTATCAGGAAAGTGTTCAGAATGGATTTATAAAATACCGGATCACGAAACATGCGGACATAGTTGGACAGGCCCGCAAATTGGGGATCTCCCGCGCCGCTCCATCTCGAAAGGCTTACGTAAAATGAAAACAGGATGGGAAACAGCTGGAATATAAAATACAGCAGAAAAAACGGCGCTATCAGCAAATAGGGTGTGGATTTTTTTTCCATGCGTCTCCTCCCTGTTATGGCCTTATAATGGACTTGTTTAGTAACCCGGTTGGTTGTTTCACAAGTCTCGCAGATTTGACGAATTTCTTGCAGAAATACGCCAAATCTGCTGTTTTTTAGTGGAAGTTGAGGCTGTCCGAAAAGTTTGAAAAACTTGTTCGGACAGCTTCCTTAATGCGGCATTTGCGCACCGTTTCAACGAAACGGGAGCAAATGCAAGGGCTGTCCGGGAAGTAACCAACTTCCTGGACAGCCCCAACTCCAGTTTTAAAATCCGGCAGTCCAAAAGGACTGGTTGTGGAACCGGTTCACGTTACAGGGAGAATTGTTTTGATCAAAAAAACGGAAAACGCCGGCATCATCAACGCCGGCGCG
>JAIRXH010000138.1 GCA_031268385.1 Treponema sp.
GTATCTTCCGCTCGCGGCGGGCGCCGGGCCAGGGGGCTGCCGTTCAGCCACAGCCTGCGGCTGCTTTTTTTAGGCCCCAAATATATGGGTGAATTCGTGGAGAAGTTCGAGGGCTTTGGACTTGCAGCCGCCACAGACGGTTCCTATTTTGGTGGCGGACTGGAGGTCCTCCCAGGTGCGGGCGCCGTTGTGAAAGGCGTTTTCTATGTCCTTGTCGGTAATGGAAAGGCAATGGCAGATTTCCACAGTCCTCTCCTGTAACATGCCCGCCCTGCCCGTTTTTTCAAGGTAGTCGTCTATGGCGGCCCGCAGGGCTTTGTCGCCCAGAACCGAGCAGTGTATTTTGTATTCGGGAAGCCCCCCGAGTTTTTCAACAAGATCTTCCGGGCTTACGGCGTAGGCGTCGCGTATGTTCATGCCCTTGATTGTTTCCGAAAGCATGCTGGTGGAAGCGATGGCGCTCGCGCAGCCGTAGGTCTTCCACCTTACATCGGTTATCACGTCGTCCTTTATCCGCAAAAGCATCAGCATTTGATCGCCGCATTTGATGTTTCCGGTCTGTCCCCGGCCGTCGGCGGGAAAGGCCGATTCATCGTCAAAAAGCACATTTCTGGGATGAGTAAAGTGTTCCTTCACCGTATCTGAATACAACCAGTCGGACATTCCGTACTCCTTATGCGTGAACCGGCATGGTCGACATGGATCTGAGCCGGGCAATAATGGGAGGCAGGGTTTCCACAATATAATCTATATCCTCCGAAGTAATCCCCCATCCAAGACTGAAACGTATGGAACCGTGGGCAAGTTCGGGCCCGACGCCCAGAGCCATGAGCACATGGGAAGGTTCAAGGCTGCCGGACGCGCAGGCCGATCCTGTAGACGCCTCTATTCCGTTGATGTCCATTGAAAGCAGTATCGCCTCCCCTTCCGCACCGGGGAAGGATACGTTAAGGGTATTGGGAAGCACATCCTCAGGATGACCGTTGATTTTGATGCGGGGAATTGCATTGAGGAGCCCGTCCCTAAGGCGGGAACGGAGGGCGGAAAACTTCCGGCCGTACTCTTCCACTCCGCCGGCGGCAATGGCCGCGGCCCTGCCGAAACCCAGTATCCCTATATTGTTGTAGGTCCCCGCGCGGAGACCGTCTTCCTGATGCCCCCCGTGTATAAGGGGAAAGAGGGGCGCGCCATGCCTGACATAAAGGGCCCCTACCCCTTTGGGACCGTAGATCTTGTGGGCCGACATGGTAAGATAATCCACCCCAAGATCCGCCGTGTTTACCGGTATCTTTCCCGCCGCCTGTACCGCGTCGGTGTGCATAAAGGCGCCGGCTTTTTTCGCGAGGGCCGAAACTGCCCTGATGTTCTCAATCGTGCCTGTCTCGTTGTTGGCCATCATCACCGAAACAAACAGTGTTTTATCGTCAAGGGCCTTTTCAAGATCCCGAAGCCGTATCTTTCCGTATTCATCCACCGGAAGAAAGACGACGGGAAAACCCAGCGTTTCAAGATAACGGGCCGAATTAAGGACGCACGGATGTTCGACGGCGGTGGTAATAAAGGCGTTACGGCCGCCGCCCGATTCGTCCGCGAGGCGGCACATGGTGGCGAACACCGTATTGTTCGATTCCGAACCGCCTGATGTAAAGATGATGTCCTCCGGGGGGCTTCCCAGAAGCGTTCCCACCGCGCGGCGGGCTTCTTCCACCCTTGCGCGGGCCAGTCTCCCGGAGGCGTGCATACTCGAGGCGTTTCCAAATATGTCAAGATCCGCGATCATCGAAGCCTTGACTTCGGGTCTGATGGGGGTAGTCGCGTTATAATCGACATAAACCTTTTTTTCAGCCATATAATCCTCCTTTTTTTACTAAATTAATCATGAATGCCGTTATTAAGTATACCCTCTTTCCACGGTAAATTCAATTCCTATTTTAACGATGGGCATTAAGGGCGATATTGGTTCCTTGAGGACCAACAATCACAAGCGGTGGGCTGTTTCACTTATCGCGCGGAAAGGATATACTATCCGCCCATGGTTACAAAAGGGCATTTTGAAAGAACACTCGGGGACATGATCCTTTCGGCGTCGGGCTGGCGCGGCGTCTTTGCCGAAGACGGCGGCGGGGAAAGCCGGGCCGAAGGGATCTCCCTTTCCCACCGCGTCATAGCGGCGGCGGCGGGGGAAGCGTTCGCCTCCTGTCTGCGTGAAGGCGCGGAAGAAGGCAATCCCGGCGCGGAAGGCGCTTCGGCGCGGGAGCCCCTTGTCATTCTGGGAACCGATACCCGGCCGACGGGACAGGCGATAGCCCGGGCGGTAAGCGCCGCCCTTGCGGAAGCGGGATGCGCCGTCCGTTACGCGGGGATTACCGCCGCCCCCGAGATCATGGCCTATGCCAGGAGCTTTGCCTCCGCCCCTTTCCCCGCCGGTTTTATCTATGTCTCGGCAAGTCACAATCCCATAGGCCACAACGGCCTCAAATTCGGCCTTTCCGACGGCGGCGTTCTTTCCCCTGAAAAGGCGTCGAAACTCGCCGAAAAATTCCGCGCCATCACGGCCGGTGAAGCCGGAATAAACCGCATCGCCGCGATACTCGAAAACCGGAACGCCGCGGCCGCGGCCATGGAGCGTATCCGCGCCGGATCGCCTGAGGTAAAAAAAGCGGCCTACAACGCGTATCTTGATTTTACTTCCGAAGTAGCCTTCGGAAACGCGGCGGGAGGAGACGGCGTCAAACAGGCGATTGCCGCCGGCCTTGCGGAGCGTCCCCTCGGCATAGCCGTCGACTTCAACGGTTCGGCCCGGACCCTGTCCATAGACAGGGAATTTCTTGCCGGTCTTGGGGTTTCCTTTAACGCCATAAACGGCAGCCCAGGGGACATACGGCACCGCATCATCCCCGAAGGTGAATCGCTTGAACCCTGCCGCGCCTTTCTTGAAAAACTGCACGCCGAAGATCCGTCCTGCATCCTGGGCTACGTTCCCGACTGCGACGGCGACAGGGGGAATCTTGTAATATGGGACGACGGGGAAAACAGGGCCCGCATCCTGGAGGCGCAGGAAGTGTTCGCCCTGTCCTGTGTGGCGGAACTTGCCCATCTGGTGTGGACGGGGGATCTTTCCTACGACAGCGGGGGAAACGCCCGTTCAAAGGCCGCCCTCGCGGTAAACGATCCCACATCATTGAGGATAGATCGCATCGCCAGGGCCTTCGACGTTCCGGTTTTCCGGGCTGAAGTGGGGGAAGCGAATGTTGTAAGCCTGGCCCGGAAACTCAGGGAGGGGGGCTATACGGTGCGCATACTCGGCGAGGGCTCCAACGGCGGAACCATCATCCATCCATCCTCGGTAAGGGACCCCCTTGACACCGTTATGGCCATCATCAAACTGCTCGCGGTGCGAAGCGGGAAAAGGCCGGGCCTCTTTGAGCTGTGGTGCGATCTTTCTGATCAGGCCGGAATGTTCACCCCCGGCTTCACCCTCGCCGGGATCATCGCGTCTCTTCCCGCCTTTGTCACCACCGGCACTTCAACCGCGGACTCGCAGCTCAACATACGGACGGCCGATCACGGCGTCCTCAAGGATCGTTATCAGAAAATATTCATGAGGGAATGGGAAGAACGGAAGGAAAGCCTCAGGGCGCGGTACGGGATAACAGGATGGGAGGCGGCAGCCTACAACGGCGCGGAGGAAAGGCGCGGGATAACCCGGTTCGGCGGCGCCGGACGGGGAGGACTCAAAATATATTTTACGGGAAGCAACGGCGGCCCCGTCGCGGCGCTGTGGATGCGCGGCTCGGCCACGGAAAATGTCTTTCGCGTCATGGCCGATACCGAAGGTCAGGACAGACGTTTTGAACGGGATCTTGTTGAATGGCAGCGCCGCATGATTGCGGAAGCCGACAGGGAGGAATAATGGGTATTCGGGGAGAAATTTTTTCGACCAGCGTTCCGCTGGCAAACCGGACGTATTTTTTCAATGTAAAGGAAAACCGGCTGGGAGACCTTTACCTCAACATCGTGGAAAGCAAGAACAGGGAAACAGGCGGCTTTGAACGGCAGTCGGTGATCCTCTTCGCCGATGATCTCGCGGAATTCCTCAAGGGTTTTGATGAATCCCTTCGGGTGCTTGAAAAGGCGGAACGCGAAAAAAGGCGGAACGCCGGAGGCGGCGCTCCGTTTCCGGGGAGCGCGGGAGGCGGACGCGGCGCGGGAAGTGGACGCGGAACGGGAAGCCGCGGTCCCGGGCTGCCGAAACGCCCCGGCGGCCGCGGCCTGGGGCCCGGAAAACGTCCCGGCGGCGGCGGTCCCGGCTCGGGGGGCCCCGGAAAACGCCCTGGAGGCGGCGGTCCCGGCTCGGGCCCCGGAAAACGCCCCGCGCGCGTCGTGGTCAGAAAAAAGCCGTAAGAAGGGGCGGGTTCAGAGTGAAACCCCGAGGGCTTCGGCAATGACGGCCCGTATGCGGCCGGCGAGGACCTGTTTCTTTTCGTCGGGTGAAAGGCCGGCGGTGGGAATGACGCTTCCAAAGACGACTTTTACGGGTCCGGGGTTAAGGCGGTGACGGCGTTCAAATACGTCGTAACTGCCGGCCAGGGCGACAGGAACAACGGGAGCTTCCGCCTGGGTGGCAAGTTTAAGGGAGCCCGGATGAAAGGGAAGCAGCCCCTGCCCCCGCGATCTGTGACCTTCGGGGAAGACGATCATGGCACCGCCCGCCTTTATCAACGCTACCCCTTTGTTGATGGTGCGTACCGCGCGGCGTATGTTTTTGCGATCCACAAAAAGCCCCCCCAAAAGATATATCCACATGTTAAGGAGGGGAATATAGGCGAGTTCCTTTTTCGCGATAAACCCTATGGGCCGGCCTGCGTAGGCCAGGTGAAGCACGATGTCGAAGATGCTGCCGTGATTGCTGACAAAACATACGCCGCCCCGCGGGGGAATGTTTTCCCGCCCCAGAACGGTTACGTCACAGCCGCTGCAGGCAATGATAAAACGGGCCCAGCCCCGCGCGACGGCGTACATCAGGGCCGCCATTGGCTTCCGCAGGCCGGCCGCGCTGAGAACGAACACCAGGACGCCCAGGGGCACAAGGAGGATTACCGCCCCCACGACGGGTATAAAAACAAGAACGGTTTTAAACAGGGCCAAAAACAGCCTCCCTATAGTCCGGCAAACACATCATCAATGGAACGCAGGGCTTTCCGCGCGGAAGCGCCGTCCGTAAAAACAAAGGCGCGTATTCCCATGGACAACGCGCCGTCCACATTCTGGCGCAGATCGTCAAAAAAAACAACTTCCCCAAAGGCGCGGCCAAGCAGGGAAACAAGTCTTTCATAAATAACCGGTTCCGGCTTTACCGCCCCCGCCTCGCAGGAAAAGACGCCGGGGTAACGGGTAAAAAGCGGTATGTTTTCCCTGGCCCAGGCAAGAAAATCGAAGGGCATGTTTGAAAGGATGGCCACAGCGCAGCCCAGTGCCTCAAGGTCTTTCATGAGCCTTTCGGTGTCAGGATTAATCCGTTTCCAGCTGTCCATATCCGCCAGTGCCATTCTTTCAGGGCTTTCCCCGTCCGGAACAATCCCCCCGTCCGAAAGTATGGCCCTGTAATAGCCCGCGCCGTCAAAAAGACCCCTGTCGTATTCGACGCGGCGCTTCCGGTCCAGCCCGTCAAGCCGCCCGGGGCTTATCCCCGCCATGGAAGCGATGGCTTCCCGCTCCTCCGGTAAGGGAGGAAAGGAAATTACCCCGCCGTAATCAAACACAACCGCCTTTATCCTGTCTTTCATTGCCGCTCCCAGTCCGTACCGCCGCGGGCGGCCCGTGTAAAAGTTTACGCCGTATTCAGGCGGACGGACAAGGGGCAAAACCCCTGCGGGGTTTTGCCTGGGGAGTTTTCGCGGAGCGAAAACTCCAGGCCCACGATAGCCGACCGGCTGTGGACGGCAGCCGACCGGCTGTGGGCGACAGCCGACCGGCTGTGGACGGCAGCCGACCGGCTGTGAGCGATAACCGACCGGCTGTGAGCGGCAGCCGACCGGCTGTGGGCGATAACCGACCGGCTGTGGGCAATAGCCACCCGGTCGGGAGCGACAGCCACCCACTCGGAAGCGGCAGCCACCCACTCGGGAGCGGCAGCCACCCACTCGGGAGCGGCAGCCACCCACTCGGGAGCGGCAGCCACCCACTCGGGAGCGGCAGCCACCCACTCGGGAACGGCAGCCACCCACTCGGGAGCGGCAGCCACCCACTCGGGAGCGGCAGCCACCCACTCGGGAGCGACAGCCACCCACTCGG
>JAIRXH010000163.1 GCA_031268385.1 Treponema sp.
ACAGGCCAGGTGTACGATTCGGTCATACGCAAGGAGCGGGAGGGCCGCTACCTTGGCCGCTGCGTTCAGGTTATTCCCCACATTACCGACGAGATAAAGAGCCGCATCCTGGCCGCCGCCAGGGAAGATCCCAATACGGATGTGGTGATTGTCGAGATAGGCGGAACCGTCGGCGACATAGAATCGATCCCGTTTCTGGAAGCCGCCCGGCAGATGATACACGAATCGGGAAAAACAAACGCCGTTTCGGTACACCTTACGTTGATCCCCGAAGTGGCGGGCAATGAACTGAAAACAAAGCCCACCCAGCATTCGGTGAAGGCCATGCAGGAAATGGGGATACAGCCTGACGTGCTTATCTGCCGGGCCCCGGTAATGCTTGACCAGGCGACGCGCCGGAAAATCGCCCTTTTCTGCAATGTCGATCCCGAGGCGGTCTTTACCTCTTACAATGTGGATACCACCATTTACGAAATTCCCGTCATCTTTTTTAACCAGAAGCTGGATCAGGTTATTCTCGACAAAATGGGAGTGGAAAGCCGCCACGCGAACCTTGAGCCCTGGCATTCCATGATGGAAAAATTCGCCGCGCGGAACGGAAAGGTATGCATCGGCATTGTGGGCAAGTACATGGAGCTTCATGACGCCTACAAGTCGGTGTACGAGGCGCTCTTCCACGCGGGGCTGGAATGCGGCGTCGAGGTGGAGCTGGTGAAGATCGATTCTTCGGGGCTTGAGGAAAAGGAACATTCCGGCGCCGTTCTGGAAGAGGTGGACGGCATTCTCGTGCCAGGCGGCTTCGGCCAGCGGGGCATTAACGGCATGGTAAAGGCCGCCGCGTGGGCCAGGAAAAACGGCGTTCCCTATTTCGGTATATGTCTTGGGATGCAGATCATGGTGATGGACTGGGGGCGGAACGTGCTGGGCTGGGAAGACGCCGATTCCACCGAATTCAACCAGGATTCAAAACATCCGGTGATAAGCCTTCTGGAAGAACAGATCGATGTCAAAAACTACGGGGGGACGATGCGGCTGGGAAAAAGTGAAACTGTGGCAAGAGAGGGCACCCGCATTCACGCGGCGTATGGGGAGCCTCACATTTGGGAACGCCACCGCCACCGCTATGAATTTTCCAACAAGTACCGGAAGGAAATGACTGAATCGGGCCTTGAGATCGCGGCCCTTACCCCCGACGGCAGCCTTGTGGAGTGCGTGGAATGGCCCAATCATCCCTGGGGCTTGGGCGTTCAGTTTCACCCCGAGTTCAAGTCAAAGCCTACCGCCGCCGCTCCCCTGTTCAGGGATTTTATCGCCGCGGTAAAGGAGCGGAAACTGGGCGGAGGCCCCGCGCCCAGGTGAAAAGGAAGACGGGAACGGAAAGGCCGCGCGGGGTTTTTCTTTTTGCCCTTGTCCTTGTGTCTCTCTCCTGTACCTTCGATTACGGCGTTCCTTCAAGCGAAGAGGGAACCCTGCCCGACATAGAGATGGACAGGGTGGAATATACCAGGGTCAGGGGTGGGGAGCCACAGGTGCGTTTCAGGGCGGAAAAGGCGGAACGCTGGGAAGAACGCCAGATCATGGAGCTGGAACGTTTTTCCTTTGAACAGTTCGCCAACAACGGGGACATTAACGCCCGGGGCAGCGCCGGAACCGCCTCGGTTGAACTGGACTCGGGAAACATAGATCTGGGAAACGGGATCAGCATGGAGGTACTGTCCGAGGACCTTACCATAAAAACCGAACGGCTCGACTGGAAAGACGGCGAACGCATCCTTTCCGGTCCTGGAGACGAAGAGGTGGTCATAACCCGTCCTGACGGGACCCTGTTTCAGGGCAGCGGCATCACCGTACACACGCGGGAGAGGACCTGGGAATTCGCGGGAGGAGCAGGCGGCTCCTATGTAGAGGATGATGAAGACGGCGAAGATGGTGAAGACGACGAAGACGGCGCGGACGATGGTGAAACCGGGCCCGGTATGGAGGAGCCGTCGTGAAAAGACCCGCCGTGTTCCTCGCCGCCTTCTGCGCCTCTCTCTTCTCCGTGTCCGTTCCCGGCCGCGCGGATGTCTTTACCTTCAAGGCGGACCGCATGTCGGGGGGACGGGCCGCGGGGCGGGAAGTCACCGTGCTTGTGGGAAACGCGGAGGTCCGCTCGGACAACCTTGTCCTCCGGGCCGGCCGCATCGAAATACGGGGCGACGACAATCAGTTCATCGACTGCATGGGCAGCGTGGAAGGGATAGAGGAGGAAAAAGAGATACTCTTTAAAACCGACAGGCTCCGTTATGACAGAAAGCTGAAGATAGCCCGCCTTGAAGGGGATTCCACCCTTGAAGACAGAAAGAACGAAATTGTCGCGCGGGGCCGCTTTATCGAATATGACGATACTGCCGAGATAACCGTCTTCCAGATTTCGGTACGGCTTTTCAAGAACGAGATGGTCTGCCGTTCCGAATACGCGGTCTACCGCCGCGAAGAAAAACTTTTGGACCTTTCCGGTTTTCCGGTGGTGTTCAAAAAAGACGATGAATTCAGGGCGGACCGGATCAGGGTTGACCTTGATACCGAGGATGTCACCATGGAAGGAGCGGTTTCAGGCTCCATTAAAAGCTGATTATGACAGACGAACAACCGCCCGCTTCCCATATTCTCACGGTAAAGGATCTTTACAAGCGTTTTGGCCGCAAGGAAGTGGTGCGGGGGGTAAATTTTTCCATGCACAACGGCGAAGTCGCCGGCCTTTTGGGCCCCAACGGCGCCGGAAAAACCACGATCTTCTACATGATCGTGGGTTTTACCCGGCCCAGTACCGGAACGGTCAGCCTTGACGATACCGGTATCACCATGGAACCCATGTACAAGAGGGCCCGGCTGGGAATTGCCTATCTTCCCCAGGAAGCCTCAATTTTCCGCAAACTTACCGTGGAGCAGAATATCATGGCCATTCTGGAAAGCCGCCGGGACATAGACAGAGAGAAGAGGCAAAAACGGCTGGAAGAGCTGCTCGAGGAATTCGGCATAGCCCGCATACGAAAACAGTTCGGCTATACCCTTTCGGGCGGGGAGCGGCGGCGCACGGAAATAGCCAGGGCGCTTTCGTCCGAGCCCAAATTTCTCCTGCTTGATGAACCCTTCGCGGGCATAGATCCCATCGCCGTGTATGAGATCAAACAGATCATCAGGCGGCTCGCCGAAAAGGGCATAGGCATACTCATCACCGATCACAATGTCCGGGACACGCTGGAAATAACCACCGAAGCGTTCATCATCAACGAAGGGATCATTGTCGCCCGCGGAAACCGCGAGGCGATCCTTGCGGATGAAATGGTGCGGGAAATTTACCTGGGCAGCGAATTCAGGATGTAGGCTGTAAAAACGCGCTGCGTTTTTACAGCTGGGGAGTTTTGCGGCGGCGCTGTGTTGTTTGAGGGCGCTGTGTTGTTTGGAACCGCAAAACTCCGGCCGGCTTCGCCGAAACTCCCCAGCTAACCAACTAAAAACGCAAAGCGTTTTTTAGCCCGCCATGGAGTTTCGGTTTCACCGAAACTCCCCAGCTAAACAGTTAAAACGCAAAACGTTTTTTGCCCGCCATGGAGTTTCGGCTTCGCCGAAACTCCCCAGCTAAAAAACTAAATACGCTAGCGTTTTTAGTTTTTTAGCCCTTGACCGATCCCGCCGTCACTCCCTGTATGATGTGTTTCTGGCAGGCAAAGTAGAACACAATGATGGGAATAACCGCCATGACAATCACCGCCATCATGTACCCCATATCTATGGAACCATAACCGCCCCGCAGGTACTGCACCGCCACCGGAATGGTCCTGAATTCGGAGCCTATGACGAGGTTTGGCAGAAGGTAGTCGTTCCAGATCCACATTGTGTTGAGGATCGCCACAGTAATGGCAATGGGAACAAGCATGGGAAGTATCACGCTGAAAAAGGCGCGTATGGGGGTACAGCCGTCTATAACGGCCGCCTCTTCGACGGCAATGGGAACCGATTTGACAAAGCCGCTGAAAAGGAAAACCGACTGCGACGCCCCGAATCCAAGGTATATGACCAGTATGCCCAGCGGGTTATCAAGGTGAAACAGATTGGCAATCTTTGTCAGGGGAAACATCACCATCTGAAAGGGAACTATCATGGCAAACACAAAGGCGAAGTAAAGGCCCTTGCAGAACGGCCGCGTGCTTCTTGTGATATACCAGGCGGTCATCGACGAAAAGAGGACTATGATCGCCACCGAAAACACGGTGATAAAAAACGACCAGCCGAAGGCCGAAAGAAAACCCGTCGCAATCATGCCGTTAATGTAGTTGCCCAGGCCCGTAAAGGATTCGCCGGAAGGAAAGGCAAAGGGGGAGTTGATCACAAAGAGCTTGCTCTTGAAGGAGTTGAGCAGTACAAGGAATATGGGCCCGACAAAGAAAATGGAAACAGCGCTTAACGCGGCGACGGCGATTACATTCGCCGCCAGTGCGGATGTGGGACGTTTCATCAGCTTATTACCTCCCTCTGCCGGGTAATGCCAAGCTGTATGAGAGAGATAACCGCCACCATGATGAAGAACATCATCGCCTTGGCCTGTCCCACTCCTTCCCAGTTGGCGCGGCTGTAGAATGTGTTGTAAATATCAAGGGCGACCATGGCGGTCCTTTTTCCCGGTCCTCCCGCGGTAAGGGCCAAGTTCTGATCGAACATCTTGAAGGAATTGGTGACCGTCATGAAAAGGGTAATGGTAATGGAAGGCATTACCATGGGAATGAGGATCTTCCGCAGAATGGCAAATTTTCCCGCCCCGTCTATTTTTGCAGCCTCCAGAATTTCCCCCGGTATGTTCTGCAGCCCGGCGATAAATATGATCATCATGTAGCCTATGAACTGCCAGTTGGACAGGATTACCATGCCCCAGAACCCGTACGCGGGATCGGCCGTAATGGTTACGCCGAAAAAACCGAGAAAACCGTTGATGATGAACTGCCAGATGTATCCCAGTACAATGCCGCCTATAAGGTTGGGCATGAAGATCAGCGTACGGAACACGTTGGTGCCCGTGACGCCCCTGGTAAGAAGCAGGGCCAGCGCGAAAGCCGCGGTGTTGATGATGATCACCGACACCAGCGTAAAGGCCGCCGAAAGCCGCAGCGCGTTAATGAAATCGGGATTGGAAAAGGCGCGGACATAATTGCCGATCCCTACCCATTCCGCGTCCGTCACTGTAGAAAAACGGGAAAATGAAAGCAGCACGCCCATGACAAAGGGAACGACAAAGGCGATGATAAACGCCGCCAGTGTCGGCCCGACAAAAAAGAGAAAGTATTTTTTAAGTGCTTTTTCCATGTACGCCTCCTTGTTGAAACCGCGGATACCATCCGCGGACTGTACGGACTTCAAAACGCAAGACTTGTTTAGTAACCAACCGGGTTACTAAACAAGTCCAGTATTTCGCGGAAATTACTGAAGGGCTTCCTTTTCGGACGCCCAGGTGTCCCTGAAAGTGCGGATAACATAATCCCAGTCCTGGTTTCCCAGCGTGTAGTCAAACATGGCCGCTCCCAGCGCTTCCTTGAACGCCTGGCTGGGGAATGTGGGGAAATTCCAGGATACCGAAACGATGGAAGGGTTGTCCAGATAAAAGAACATTTCCCTTACCAGGGGATTGTCGGGCCGCTCGGAGGCGCCGAATGTGCTGAAGGGGGCGACAAAACCCAGTTTGTCAAGCACAAAGCCCTTTCCGGTGGGGGTATTGAAGAGCCATTCCAGGAGTTTGAGCGAAGCGTCCTGGGTCTCTTTTGAAGCCCTGCTGTTTACGCAGATGAAGTTTTCGGTTCCGGTACACAGCCCCTGATTCTCCTCTCCGCCGACGCCGGTATAGATGGGCAGAAATTTGATGTCCGCGGAATCAATCACGTTGCCGCTTTCACCCTTGATCTGGTCCCACGCCCAGTTGCCGTTTTGCACCATGGCCACCTTGCCAAGGGCCATTTCCGCCATGGAATCTCCCACCGTCTTGGCGCCCAGCATCCTGCGTTCGGTAATCGAATTGTTGATGTAAAGATCGAAGATGTTGCGGAAATTTGCGCCGTAGGTCAGATCCAGCTTTGCCAGATCCCCCGCGCCCTTGTCCCGGTATTCATAGTAAACGGGAAGATTTGCAAGATGGGTCTGCCAGCGCCAGTCTTCGCCGGGACTGAAGGATGTCGAGGCAAAAACCCCGTCTATGCCCAAGCGCGCCTTGTTTTTCGTCATGTCTTCCACAACCGCCTTGAGGGCCGCGAAATTTTTGATCTCCCTGGCGTTCGAGATTTTTACCGCCCTGTTCGGCAGGGAAAAATACTTCCGCATGACGGCGTCGTTGTAGAGTATACCGTAGGTTTCCACCGCGTAGGGAATGCCGTAAACGCCGCCCCCGGAACTTACCGCCATGCTCTTGTCCAGGAGCCAGCCGTAAAGCGCGGTGTCTTTAAGATCCGCGCAGTAGTTTTTCCAGGTCAAATACCCGACAGGACCGTTGATGTTGAACAGGGTGGGCGGCTCGGATTTGGCAAGCTCCGAACGCAGGGTCTGTTCATAGCCGCCGCTTGCCGCGGTGACAACCTTCATGGGAACGCCGGTCTCTTCCGTAAACGCGGCGGCGGCTTCCTTCCACTGGGCGTCAATTTCCGGCTTGAAATTGAGCAGATACACCCCCGGCGCGGCCTTTTTGCAGGCGCCAAAGGCGGCCAGCAAAAACAATGCCCAGAGGATGCACAAAAAACGCTTTTTCATAAATTCCTCCAAAAAATTTGTTTTTATTCTATATTTTATTCTATACGGAAGTATAAACATTTTCAAATAAAAGATACATACGGTAAAGATCCGGATTTCCCGGAAGAAACGGGAGAAAATACAAGGGAGGCGTACTGTTGACGGACGGCCTACTGCTTTTTGACAATCCGCGTAACGGTGGCGGTCAAGTTTTTGATCAACGCGTCTTTCGCCCGTTCCGTCATGCCGGAAGGTCCGGGAAGCGGCTGCAGGGCGGCGGCCCGGGTATCGGCCTCGTGTTCGTCTCCAAAAAGCAGATGGGGTTTAATTTGCAGGCTTCCGGCTATTTTTTCAATCATTTCGACTGAGGGAAATCTGCGGCGTCCGCGGTGTGTTTGGTAACAGTTACCGAAGGAATGCAGAAACGGGAATTGGGCATTTTTCATTTTCCTTCGGTACAGGCGGTAATCACGGGAGCCTCCGGGGCGCTTTTTACGTTTACCGTTTCGGCGGACAGTGTGGGCGCGGTAACTCCCGACCTGGCAAAACGCCGGGCTTATAAAGCGCTTGAAGAAAAGGTGCTTGCGGGTTTTTCACTGGGGGAATTCTGAAAAATTCTCCGGCTGCAAATTGTCTCCCGCAAACCGGACTTTCCCGGTTCCGGCTTCGACCCTGCCGGTTTTTCGGGAAAGGAAGCCCCGGGAGGACCCCCAGCGGATTTTTCAGGCTTCTTTTCAGGTCTCTTTTCGGCTTTGGGATGTTGAATTCGGCATTGCCGCAAGGTTGCGCCGCCTTCCGAACACTTGACAGTAAGATGCCTTTTGTTGTATCCTTTGCCGCAATGAATAACGGTAAGGGGTGGAGCGATGACGTGGATATTGTGGATTATCCTCCCTCTTGCCGGGTTGACCCTTGGCTGGACTATAAGATGGCTGTATGCCAGATTTCAACTTACGGCATCGGAGCAGCGCGCCGAACGTATAAAACAGGATGCGATAAAAGAAGCTGAAGCCAAAAAGAAAGAGATTCTTCTTGAGGCAAAAGAACAAGTTATCCGCGAACGAAACCAGCAGGAGAGGGAAACTCGGGAACGAAGGGCTGAACTGCAGCGGTATGAACGCCGTGTATTGCAAAAAGAAGAGTTAATAGAAAAAAAAGCCGGTCAGATTGAAAAAACCGAACAGGTTCTCGCCGGCAGGGAGCGTTCTTTTCAGGATCGGGAAGAGGCTCTGGGCCGGGAAGAAGAGCGTTACCGCGCGGAGCTGGAGCGTATTTCCGGCCTTACCGCGGAACAGGCCAAGGCCCTGATCATCCAGGATCTGGAAAACGAGGCCAAACACGATGCCCAGGCCCTGATCAACAAGATTGAACAGGAAGCGAACATTACGGGCGAAAAAAAGGCCCGTGACATCCTTGTCGCCTCCATTCAGCGGCTCGCCGCCGAGGTGACCGGTGAAGTAACGGTGACAACGGTAACTCTTCCCAACGACGAAATGAAGGGCCGTATTATAGGCCGTGAGGGGCGTAACATACGGACGCTGGAGACTTTGACCGGGGTGGATATCATCATAGATGATACACCCGAAGCGGTCGTTATCTCCTGTTTCGATCCGGTGCGGCGGGAAATTGCCAAAGTGGCGCTGGAACGGTTAATTACCGACGGCCGCATACATCCTGCCCGCATTGAGGAGATCGTTGCCAAGGTTACCAAGGATATTTCCCAGAAGATCTTTGAGGAAGGAGAAAAAGTTCTCTTTGATCTGGGGATCCATAACATCAAACAGGACGCCATCCGGGTTCTGGGGCGGCTTTACTTCCGTACCAGTTACGGCCAGAATGTGCTGTACCACTCAAAGGAAGTCGCCAATATCGCGGGTATTCTTGCCGCGGAAATAGGCTGCAACCGGGAACTGGCAAAGCGCGCCGCCCTGCTTCACGACATAGGCAAGGGAGCGGACTCCGATTCAGACCTGAACCACGCCGAAATCGGCATGGATATGGCCAGAAAGATGGGAGAAGATCCCCGGATCATCAACGCCATCGGAAGTCACCACAACGACATGGAGCCCTCCTGTATTGAATCTGTGCTGGTCCAGATCGCCGACGCCATTTCGGCCGCCCGGCCGGGCGCCCGAAGGGAGACTCTGGACAACTACATCAAGCGGCTGGAAAATCTGGAGAATATAGCCGAAGACTTTGCCGGGGTGGACAAGGCGTTTGCCATACAGGCGGGCCGGGAACTGCGCATCGTCGTCAATCCCGATTCGGTCAACGATGAGCAGTCCCGCGAGCTGGCCAAAGACATAGCCAAAAGGATAGAGAACGATCTCCGCTATCCCGGCCGTATCAAGGTGACGATCATCCGGGAAACGCGCATCATCGAATACGCCAGATAGGGGAAAGCCGGCCCGCGCCGCGGCCGGATTCCCGTATATTATCATGGGATGATCATGCCGGAGATCGGTTTGGGTGAAAACGGGCCTGAAAATACGGACATCGCCGCTTTTACCGCTCTGGTTGAGGGGAGGGTACAGGGCGTCGGATTCCGCTACAGCTGCCGTCACGAAGCCCGCCGCCTTGGGCTTAACGGCTGGGTGCGCAACACCGGCGGCGGCGTGGAAGTACAGGCCGAAGGCCCCCGGAAAAAACTTGACCTTTTTCTCGAATGGCTCCGCGTGGGTCCTCCGGGCGCGCGGGTCGATTCGGTCCATTGTAAAACGGCCGTTCCCGCGGGGTACCGGAACTTTGTCATCGAGATGTAAAGCGCCTTGTTGACAGACGCGGTCCCTTCAGGTTAGAGTGAAATCCCGCACGCGGACGTCATATAACGGTATTATCCAAGCTTCCCAAGCTTGTGACGCGGGTTCGACTCCCGTCGTCCGCTGATTCGGAATACCCTTTTATGTCTCCCATTCGTCCCTGAAACGCTGTATCGCCGCCGGGGAGAATCCTTCAAATTTGAGTTTTGACCACACAAAGTCCGAAGCCGTCAGGGTGGATTCGGAAGAAACAAGGCCGTTTTTTTTGGCGTAACGTACGAGGAGTTCCTGTTCCGCGCCGCCGCCGAGGGCTTTTTTCAGGGATTTTTCGGCGTCGTTTCCCGATATACCCCGGCCGCGGAGAGCCGCGAGAAGGCTGCGGGGGCTGTCGGTCCGCCTGCCCAGGCGGGAGAGGAGCCACAGTTCCGCGAAACGGCGGTCGTTAACAGCGTCCAGCCCGGAAAGCCGCGCCAGAACCGCCTTGACACAGGCGCGTTTGTGGCCTCCCCGTTCGAGTTTGCGCGCAAGGCCGGATACGGACTGTTCGGCCCTGGCTATGAGCCGCAGGGCGTTCCGTTCCGCCCTGTAGCACGCGGAGGCAAAACGCAGCGCGTCTTCTTCGCCTTCGCCAAGTTCACGGCCTTCAGCCGTACCGGGCGAGTAAAAAGAACCTGATGCAAGATGCGGGGGAAGATAAAAAAGTCTGAACGAAAAAAGCGAACCGTCGGAAAGTTCCAGCCGCCGTATGTCCGCCCCGCCTTCCCCGGAAATTCCGCCTGTTTCCGGCTTTACGGAAACGATGGTCATGCCGGGAAAAAGAGCCGGAGGCTACCGCTTGCTGAACTGGAACCGTCTGCGGGCGCCCGCCTGGCCGTATTTCTTCCGTTCAACCATGCGGGGATCCCGGGTAAGGTACCCGTTGCTTCTAAGGCTGGTGTAATTGGCCTGGTCAACCTGACAAAGGGCCCGCGCGAGACCGTGGCGGCACGCGCCCGCCTGACCGTTGATTCCGCCGCCGAAGACATTGATAAGCACATCGAATTTATTCTCGTTGGCGGTTACCATGAGGGGCTGACGTACCATGAGGGCATGTTCACCCTGGGGGAAATAGATGGATAATTCCCTGCCGTTAACCGTTATCCTGCCGCTTCCATCCCGAACATACACGCGGGCGACGGAGGTTTTTCTTCTTCCGGTTCCGATGCCAAGATTCTTAATCACTCTGTACCTCTTATAAACTGATAACTGCGGGATTTTGGGCCGCGTGGGGATGTTCCGCCCCGGCGTACACCTTGACGTTTTTCAACAGTTTCCGGCCCAACGGCCCCTTGGGCAGCATACCCCGTATGGCGTTTTCCAGCGGGGCCGACGGATGGCGGGCCTTGAGTTTTTCATAAGTTTCGGTCTTGAGCCCGCCTACATAGCCTGTATGCCGGTGATAGAGCTTCTGCTGGGGCTTCCTGCCCGAAAGGACAATCTTCCCCGCGTTTACCACCACTACAAAATCGCCCAGTTCATGATGAGGCGCGTAGATCACCTTTTCCTTGCCCCGGACTATGGACGCGGCCTTCGCCGCCACTCTGCCCAGCACCTTTCCATCGGCATCAATGACGAACCACTTGCGCTCCGCTTCGGCGGGCTTCACAAAAATTGTATTCATTCGTATAAAACCTTCTCAATAAAATAACAGATGAATTCAGATACTGCCATAAAGAAAAGGTTTATGTCAAGCGTCAAACCCGCCGTCGCGGCAATTCCAAATTCAACATCCCAAACCCGAAAAGAGACCTGAAAAATCCGCCGGGGTCCTGCCGGTTGGAAAAACACGGGTCCCTCCGGTGGCCCCTCCCGTGTTTTTTCCACCGTCACCTGGAGTTTCGCGGCGCCGAACTCCGCGCAGCCTTCAAACAGCGCGTAACCGCCGCGAAACTCCCCAGCGAAAGGCGAAGCGAAGCTTCGTCTTTCGCCCTGTCACCTTTACCAGGTCTCTTTTCGGCCTGTAACCAGTCAGGAATTACCGCGAAAAAACGGTCAAAAGACACCGTTTGTGGTTGTTTCATCCTCAAGGAACCAATCCTGTTTGACCATTTTTTGAATTCGGAATTGCTGCCGCCATCGTTACCGTTTTTGGGCGTTCGATTCGGTATTTTCCCCCGGCGTATCTTCCTTTGAAGCGGCGGTTTCTTCTTTTTTCGCCTCCGCTCTGTCTTTCATGTCCGCGATACCGATAAAAATGGCAATGGCCGCGATAAAGACCGCGATAACCGGCAGGCCTCCCCGGAGAAAGATCAGCACATCATCCCACCAGCCCAAGCCAAACCCGGCAATATGGGGAGGCAGCGCCGCAAAGATGGCTGCGGCCAGAATAACGATACCGATTAACAGAGCTTTCATACATCCTCCAGTGTTTTCCAGGAAAGCACTGATTTATTCAAATGCGAATAAATCAATGTTTCCTTAATGTAGTTTTTCGCCGCTTTGAAAAAGCGCATTTTCCGCGGGAAAACGAGAAAAACCATGGGGTAACGCCGATTAGCCACAAGTTAATCAGCGTTACTCTGGCCTTCCTTAGCGCCGCCCGTATTTCCGAATCACCATAATAAGGAAGGCGATGATAAAAAAGACAGTCTCAAGGGAAGGAAGCACGATGGCCGCCACCGGAACACTTCCGATGGTGAAGGTGTCCCCTTCGGTAATGCCGAACATATCCAAAATTGAATAGACCGTTTCTATATAGGCCGCGATGGTTCCAATTACCACAAGCATCCACGCCGTGTCGCGGGTCTTTGACCAGAGCATTATGGCAAAAAAAGAAGCCAGCGCCCCCAAAATCAGCCGGGTTGTTATATAGAGTATTTCACCGCTATCCATAGAAAACAGTATGTCTCTTTGGAGCTTAAAAAGCAAGGGGCCGAAGGCAAAGCTGCGCTTTGTCTTCGGCTGGGGAGTTTTGCGGCGCGAGGGGCGGGAGCCGCAAAACTCCGGGCATCGTATTCGGCGCCTGACACCAGGCGAAGCTTTGCCTTCGCAAGACTGCTGGGCCAGCCAGCAAGACGTTTCGGTAACATTTTAAAATGGGGCATTTCGGGCCAAGACGGGAGGGCGGCGGTTTTGCGGGGTTTTGGATCATTCGGCCAGCAGCACGGTCAGCTTCGCTTTTTCGCCGGGCGACATTACGCCGGGAAGTATCGCGGGCAGGGAGGGATCCGGCGGAAGGAGAAAGCCGCCGTCAAGGAAACGGCGAAACAGGGCGGCGTAATCCCCGTTACGGGCATCCGGCGCGGCCGTGAGGTAAATTCCCCGGCGGCGCCAGGCGCCGCTTTGAAACGGCATTCCGGCCCGTTTGTCCGCCATGGCGGCAAGATCGTATACACCGCGGGCGGCAGCGGCAAGAAGCGCCGGAGCGATGATGTCCGGGGGGGGGAAGGCCCCTTCAAGAGCGGGATCCAGGGCAAGGACCCCTATGCCGCATGGCCAGGAGGGCCCGTCCGCCTCTGCTCCGTACCGCGGGGAAATCACCGGCAGCACCGGGATCAGCACGGGAATGTGTTCAGGAACCGCCAGGGGGGAGAGGGGATCGGCAAAGGGACGCCAGAGCGAGACGGGCGTTTGTTCGGGCGGCGTCTGTCCGGCGGCGGGGTCGGGCGGACGGGCGCAGTTGAACCCTGCCGCCTTCAGTATGCCGCCGAGAGAAGATCCGGGGCCGTATACCCGAAAGCTCCTGCCGGGAAACAGCAGGGACAGAGCTTTGAGAAAACGCCTTTCAAGGGGATGGGGAAACGGAACAAAGAGCCGCCTTTCCGCCGCGTTTTTAAGCTCGCGGAGAACCGAGGGCGGCGTGTGGCCCAGAACAGCCGCCCCCCCTGCCTGCCAGAGATCGGTGAGCCGCCCGGCCTTTGTGTACAGGTGAAAATCCCGCGCCCTCAGTACGGGGGGAACAAGGGAAAGCAGCGCGCCGGGAACTTCGTGTCCGGGAGCTTCCCGCGGACGCGGATTCAATTATCCCCGCCTATTTTGGTGTACTGCTTGCTCTGGCAGCGGCTGAGGAAGCGTGTCTCGGCGCCGGTGTCAAAACGCACCCGGATTACCGGCCCGTCTTCTCCTTCCTGTATGGCGATGACCGCGCCGTACCCGTGATCGTCATGAAAGATCCGGTCCCCGGTACGCCAGCGGCCGTCCGAAGAAGATTTTCCGGGGCCGCCGGGAAACACGGCCGGGCGGCCGGAGGGGCTTTCTGTCCTTTCCGTTCCGGCAAAATCATAGGGGACGCTGCCTACGATGCGAAGTTCTTTTTTGTCCACTTCCCGCAAAAAAAGGCTCGGTTCCAAAAACGCGGCGTGTCCGAACACACGGCGCGCGGCACAGGATGTAAGGTAGAGTTCGTCCATGGCCCTGGTGGCGCCCACGTAGAAAAGCCGCCGCTCCTCCTCAAGATCCTCGCCTGACTTGTCGGTCTTGGGAAAAATCCCCTGTTCAAGTCCCGTCATGATTACCCGGGGAAATTCAAGCCCCTTGGTATTGTGAAAGGTGATCAGAGTCACCGCCTCGGCGTTGTTCCGGGTATTGTCCTCAATGGAGCGGTCAAGTTCTATATGCTCAAGAAATTCCAGAAGCCCTTCGATTGTAGGCTTGTAGAGGCTCGCCGCGTTTGCCAGTTCCTGCAGATTGAACACACGCTGATTCCCCGAGATCTCGTCATGTCCCTCATGATACGCCGCTATGCCGGAATTTTCCGCCAGCTTTACCACCAGCGCCGAAAGTCCCTCCCCGGCCCTGAGGGAGGTCTTTTTATCCTGGTCCGTATCCGGCCTTTCGCGGACAGACGGGGCCGTTTCGGCTTTGGTCCTTTCAAGGAGGGAACGGCCATCCTCAATTACCGCGAGAAAACTTTCAATGCCGGCCCTGGCTTTGGCGGAAATATCGGCGGCGCCTCGGGCGGCGGCGGCAAGGCCGTATGTGTCCGGATTGTCCCCGGCGGCGTTGACGATCCTGTCGACGGTAACCGAACCCACGCCGCGGGCGGGCTTGTTCACCACGCGCCTGAAGGCGACTTCATCACGGGGATTGGCCAGAAAGGAAAGCAGGGCCAGTACATCCTTTATCTCTTCCCGTTCATAAAACTTGAGGGAGCCTACTACCCGGTACGGAATGCCCCTGCGGAGAAATTCGGTCTCGAAGGTAAGGGACTGGGCATTGGTCCTGTAGAGTATTGCCCAGTCCGCCCATGAGTTTCCCGCCTTGACCGAATTGGAGACAAGCGACGCGCAGCAGGATG
Organism: Treponema sp.; assembly: GCA_031268385.1. Taxonomy (GTDB): domain Bacteria; phylum Spirochaetota; class Spirochaetia; order Treponematales; family Breznakiellaceae; genus JAIROE01. Next base: position 14,782 of record JAIRXH010000163.1, read on the forward strand.
CCTCTTCATCCTGATCGGGCAGAAAGGCCAGTATCGGCAGCTTTCCTTCTCCGCGTTCAGCCTTGAGGGTTTTTCCCAGACGGCCCGTGTTGTAATTCACCACCGAAGAGGCGGCCCTGAGGATCTGTCTTGTGGAACGGTAATTCCGCTCCAGCCTGATGATTTCGGTACCGGGAAAGCGGCCGGGGAACTCCAGAATGTTCCGCACTTCGGCCCCCCGGAAACGGTAAATGGACTGATCGTCGTCTCCCACGACACAGAGGTAATTTTCGGGACTGTACAATGCACGAAGCAGTTCGAACTGGGCGGAATTGGCGTCCTGGTATTCATCCACCATGATCACCTGGAAACGATCGCGGAACCGGGACGCCGTTTCGGGGTGGTTCCGCAGAATTTCGACAGGTTTTTTGATAAGATCGCCGAAGTCCACATTGCCTGTCTTTGCCAGCCGTTCCTCGTACAGTGTGTAGAAGCGGCGGAACTGTTTGGCGGAATCCACAAGATCAAGTTCAGCGTCGCCGGGTGAAAGGAAAAGATCCTTGGCCCGCGAAATTTTGAAGGCGGTCTTGCGTACATCGGCCCGTGCGGCGTTTTCCATGACGGAACCGAGCAGGGAAACAACGTCGTCATCGTCATAAATCACAAAGCCGGGATCGAGTCCTGCGAGGCTTCCGTTCCGCCTTAAAAACCACGCCCCGAAAGAGTGGAAGGTCCTGATCATGGCGCCTGATGCCCGTTCGTCAATGCGCCGGGCCCGTTCCGCCATTTCGCGGGCCGCCTTGTTGGTAAAAGTGACCGCCAGAATGGAACGGGGATCGACGCCGCGTTCCCGGATCAGCCAGGCTATCTTTGTGGTGATTACCCGCGTCTTTCCCGATCCTGCCCCGGCGAGGATAAGAAGCGGTTTTCCGGTGTGCCGCACCGCCTTTTGCTGTTCGGGATTGAGGCGTTCAAGACAGGAAGCGATATCCCCGGGCGTGTCCATGCCGGTCATATCAACCATGTCAGCCGGCGTTAATCGAGCCGATTAACGCCTCGATTTTTTCCGGCGTCAGATCCGGGCTGAACATGGCTATTGAACGGAGGGGCATTTCCATTACCATCTTTTCCATCATGAGGCGCAGTCCCGGATCACTTCCCGCCTGTTCACCGGCGGCGGCGCGGAAATTTTCGGCCATCCGCCTGCCTGTTTCCGTATTCTTGATATCCTCAAGGGTATCGTTGATGGTAAAGGGCTCGCCGGGTTTTTTTTCGGAGGGAGGCAGAGGCCTTCCCAGCAGCGCTTCAAAGGCCGCGCCGCTCACGCCGAATTCTCCTTTCCCCTGCGAAAAATAGTCCGCCGCCTTTTCCCTGAGGGGCGCGAGCGCTTTTTCAAGGCCGTCCCCTTCAACCTCAACATCCGCCCTGAGATGTATGCCGGCGCTGCCGGAACCGGCAAGTACCGTATAGACGCCGCCTTCCAGCGCCCAGCATGCGTGCGGCGCGTTGTAATAGGCAAAGCTCCGTTCGTCGAGCGTCACGTTCACCGTTTTGCTTTCACCGGGTTTGAGGAAAACCTTCACGAATCCCTTTAATTCCCTGGGAGCCCGGAGTATGGTGGAAGATTTTGCCGCGACATAGATCTGTACCGTTTCGGCGCCCGCCCTGTTTCCGGTGTTTTTCACGGTGACTCTGGCCTGCAGCGCGCCGCCTTTTTTGAAGGAGGTCCTGTCCAGCTCAAGGCGGGAATATTCGAAGGAGGTGTAGGAAAGCCCGTAACCGAAAGGATAGGCCGTATCCTTGCCCGCGGCGTCGTAATGACGGTAACCGGCAAAGATGCTTTCGCGGTATTCGGCGGTCTTTCCCTTTCCCGGATACCAGCGGTAAGGCGGGGTGTCCTCAAGGGAAAGCGGCCAGCTTTCGGCGAGTCTGCCTTCGGGATTGGCCGCGCCGGAAAGAAGATCCGCCGCCGCGGCGCCGGCCGCCTGTCCGCCCAGATACATGAGGAGTATTCCCTTTACCTTGTCCGCCCAGGGAAGAAGGACGGGCGCGCCCAGATGGAGCACCACCGCCGTGTTGGGGTTCGCCGCCGCGACGGCTTCTATCAATGTGTTGTGGCTTTCGGGCATGTCAAGGGAAGAACGGTCAAAGCCTTCACTTTCGTATTCATCGGGAAGTCCCGCGAAAACAAGGGCCGCGTCTTTTTTCGCGGCAAGGGCGGCGGCTTCTTCCACAAGGGCCTCCGCGTCCGTCCCGGCGTCCGCGGCATAGCCCGGCGCGTATTCCGCGTCAAACCCCGCCGCGCGGAGCGCGTCAAAGGCGCCCTCAAGCCGTGTGGGATTTATCCTGCTGCTCCCCGCGCCCTGATAGCGGGGAACTTGTGCGAAGACGCCTATAACCGCGACGCTCTTTCCCGCGGCAAGGGGCAGCATTCCTTCGTTTTTGAGGAGCACCGCCGATTTTGCCGCCGCCTTCCGCGCAAGCGCGTGATGGGCGTCCATATCGCAGGAGATCCCTTTCGCCTTTTCAAGGCTTTTTTGCGAGGCGAGGATCAGTTCAATGATCCGCAGCACGACGGCGTCAAGTTCCCCTTCGCTCAAAACGCCGTTTTTGAGGGCCTCAAGAATTTTCATGTCGTTGTGTCCGCCGGAACCGGGCATCTCCAGATCCAGAGACGCCTTGACGGCATCAACGCGGTTGTCCATAGCCCCCCAGTCCGTCATTACAAGTCCCCTGAAGCCCCATTCATCGCGCAGAATGCCGGAGAGGAGCCTTTTATTTTCACAGGCGTAGGTTCCATTGAGCCGGTTGTAGGAACACATCACCGTCCAGGGCCGGGACTTTTTTACCGCCCGCTCAAATCCGGCAAGGTAGATTTCCCGCAGGGCCCGTTCGTCAACTACGGAATCGCTTGTCATGCGGCGCGTTTCCTGATTGTTGGCGGCGTAATGTTTGAGGCTTGTCCCCACGCCTTTTTGCTGTATGCCTTCTATCAGGGCAGAGGCCATTTCACCGGTAAGAAAGGGATCTTCGCTGAAATACTCGAAGTTGCGGCCGCAGAGGGGACTGCGCTTGATATTCGCCCCTGGTCCAAGAATGACGGAGACCCGTTCGGCAAGGCATTCTTCGGCAATGGCTCCGCCTGCTTCCCTGAGCAGATCGCGGTCGAAGCTGCACGCCATAGCGGAAGCTGTGGGAAAGCACGTTGCCGGAACGCTGTCGTTGATCCCCAGATGATCGCCTTTTCCCGCCTGTTTGCGGAGGCCGTGAGGGCCGTCTGTCACCATAATTGAAGAAAGCCCGAGGCGCTCAACGCTCTTCAGGTTCCAGAAATCCAGCCCGGAGCAAAGCGACGCTTTTTCTTCGGGCGTCAATTCCGCGAGTATTTCCCTGGACGTCATATTTTCTCCCTGGATATTAAAGTAACGCTGATTTATTCGAACGCGAATAAATCAATGATTCCACAGGCCAACCGAAGGCCGGCCGGGAAGCGGCGTGGACGCCTTCCGGTATAAGACTATATTCTGCCCCTCCCTTTGTCAAATACGCCGGGATCCGAAATGCCTCATTTTGAAATGTTACCGAAAGGGATCTTGACTGTTTTTGATCTTGTATAGTATATTTATCAAGTCAACGCAGGGTAGAGCAGTTGGCAGCTCGTCGGGCTCATAACCCGGAGGTCGCAGGTTCGAGTCCTGTCCCTGCTAAAGTCCTAATTCCTTATGTTATAAGGAATTAGTTTTAGGCTACCGGAAAAACCGGCGCTTAGTACCATTTCACTGTAAAAAAAGGGTAAAAAGCCCTTTACAGAGGAGGCCACTATGCGGCGGTTTTATCTTTATGAGAGGCGCGGGATTTTCTACGCAGCACTAATCAACCAGGAAACAGGGCAGCCATTAACCGGTAAGAGTACGGGGAAGCGGGATCGGGATTCTGCTCTGCTTGTCATTGCCGACTGGTTGAAAAACGGCGTGCCACAAGGCAGAAAGAGGCAGCCCCGGGCTGTTGAGCATATCGCAGATTA
>JAIRXH010000151.1 GCA_031268385.1 Treponema sp.
GGCAGGCGCGTCATGATCTCCCCCAAAAACAAAAACATGAAAAACCAGATAGACAGGCTGCTTGAACTTGGCTACGCCGAATTTATCGAACTTGCCCCGGAAGGGGAAAAGACGCTCAACGTAAGGGGATAGGCGGCGTCAGATGCCCCGTGCCTGCCAGCCCCTGACAGCCAGTTCCATTGCCTTTTTAAGCTCCCCGGCCGAATCCCGTTTTAATATGACAAGGCGGAATATGGCGGATTCAATAAGGCCGTAAAGCAGATCATCGGCGGCCTTGATATTCACCGGGGACAATTCACCTCTTTTTACTCCCTCTATTACCATGGAGGCCAGTATGTGCCGCAGCTTGACCGTCCGGCGGCGCACCCTGATTTCGGGATTCGCGCCGCTCATGGAAAGATGCAGAAGATAATCGAGGATCACGGAAAGAAGCCGCCGGTTTGTTTCAAGACGGTCAACAATGTTGAAGAGCACCCTCGTAATCTTGCTCGCCGAATCAAGGGACGTGTCGTTCCGTATCCGCAGTATGTCTTCTTCCACGTCGGCCAGAAGCTGCTTGATGCTGTAGTTGAAAATTTCCTTTTTGTTTTTGAAATAAATATACAGGGTTGTACGGAAAATGCTGCAGCGGTCGGCGATCTTCTGGAACGTCGCGTCTTCAAACCCCTCGTCCATAAAAACATCAAGGGCTTTTTCGAGGATTTCCTTCCGCCGTTTATCATGCTCTACGATTATGGACATGAAAAATCCTTTCCCGCAGTATACCGGAAATCCGCGGCAAACACAACGCGCGGAAACTTCTCTATTTAGCGGCCGCTTCTTTGACCCGGAACGCCGGGACGTTGGCCCGGACCTTCAGGGACAAGAGGTCCGGGGCGGTTCCCTGGATCGTATTGAAAAAAATAAGCGGGAAAAGCGCCGTTGGTTATTTCCCGGCAGGACGAAGCCTTTGAGCCGAAGAAAGATTCAAAACCCGGATTATCGGAAATGACGGCAAGTTTCCATCCGGGAAAACGCCGCGGGAGGCCGGCCATTTCCCCGTATGTTTTTTCCGCTTCCGCGGTATCGCCCAGCCGTCTTCCATAGGGAGGATTGGTAACGATGAACCCGGAGGAATCTTCAAAACCGCCTTCTCCTTGCGGAGGAAGGGCGTCTTTCGCCTCCAGGGTCCGTATATCGGGCAGAAAGGGAAACCGCACCACGGACCGCGCGCCCTTTGCAGGGGGCCTGCCGCAGGCAAGATCATAGGCCCGTTCCGCGTTGGACTTTGCCATGGCGACGGAACGTCCGTCGGCGTCGCTGCCCGCAATCCGTATTGTCCGTTCGAAATTTATTTTTTTGACCAGTTCCTCACGAACCGCTTCCTCTATGTCCCGGTCGGCAACAAGCAGATCCGAAAGGGCAAAGCGCCGCCTGATCCCCGGCGCCATATCCCAGGCGTACATGGCCGCCTCAACAAGAATGGTTCCCGCCCCGCAGAAGGGATCGTACAGGGGAAACTTCCGCTTCCAGCCGGAAAGAAGCAGTATGGCCGCGGCGGTAGTTTCTCGCAGGGGCGCAATGCCGCCTTCCGTCCTGTAACCGCGCCTGAAAAGCGGCTCACCACTCAAATCCAGAAGCAGGGAAACGCTGTCCTTTTCGACATAGACACGTATCTCCGCCTGCGGCCCCTGTTCGGGAAGCCGCTCAACGCCCTGCTTGCCGCAGAGCCGCCCCGCCGCGGCCTTGTGAACCACCGCCTGTATGCTGGTAACTGCGGCAAGCCGCGAACGGTTCACCCTTACACGGGACACCCGCAGCCCCATTCCGGCGGGAATATACGCCTCCCAGGGCGCCGCCGACGCGCCTTTGAAAAGGGCGTCGAAATCCCCGGCGGGAAAAAAGGCCGCTTCCAAAAGAACACGGTCGGCGCTCCGCAGGGCCATGAGGGAACGGTAGATCCCGGCAAGATCCGTTTCAAAACGGACCCTGCCGAATCCAGAATCCACAATACGGATTGCCGGTTCGCCGTCAAGTTTGCGAAGTTCATTTGAAAGGACTTTCTCCGCCCCCGCCGCGCAGAGGGCTACCAGGGTCATTGTTTGCTGCACGGCTTTACTATACCACATTCCCGCAGCGCCGGACAGGCTCAAGCCCGCATGAGGAAAGAACGGAATACAGGGAATACTCGGGATTATACGGCCGTGTTTGAAGTGACGGCGGTTGCCGCCGAGGAACGCCAGGCAAGGTAATCTACATAACGCTGAAAAAGCTTTCCTTTGGGAAATTCAAGGATGGAAAAACCTACCTCGCAGGAATAGCCTCCGGATCTAATCCAAATCGACTCTACCACAAGCTCAAAAACGCCTATCGCGGCGGCGCTTTCGGGCATAACTTCCAGTTTATACCGGGTATTCGGATTGATATCCGCGTAGGAAGTGCTCTCAATACAGCATCCGGTAACGGAAAGATCTTTTAAAAGACTTTCTTCCCCCAATACACCGGAAATTTTCACCCTCGCAAGGGTATGGTAACGGTTATTCTTTCGATTTTCCTGCATACGTCGTCTATAATGCCAATTTGCAAACACTTCGTCAACCTTACCGCCGCATAATAATCACACCTATATTAATTTTCGTCATAATTTGTTCAAAATTCAAGCCAAAACGGAAAAATTTTACCACCACAGCGCGGACTTGGGATCGATTATCCTGTCCTGAATTGTTGAGCAAAAGAATCAATTTGTGTATACTGAGCTTGTTCCAAAAACTGAGGTTTCGGAACAGCCTCTACCGGCATTATCATTTTGCCGCCAGAACGGCGGGACAAGGAGATTTCATGGCTGTGCATACCCCCGGCGAAAGGATTGTTGAATTATGCAAAACCTATTCGATAAACCGGGAAACCCTGTCGGAACGGAGCGGTCTTCCCGTTGAACTTATACGCAGAATAGAGGAAGAAGGGCACATTCCCGATCTTGCTCCGCTTATCAGAATTTCCCGGGCTTTAGGAGTCAGGCTGGGCACCCTGCTTGACGATCACGAAGAACTGGGACCGGTAATTACCCGCGCCGGCGAAGCGGCTCAGGCGGCGCGTTTTGTGACGAGCCTTCCGCAGAACAACGGGGCCGCGGAAACGGAACAGACAGACGAACACAAGGGCCTGCATTTCAGGGCGCTGGCCGCCGACAAGGGGAGCCGCCACATGGAACCTTTCATCGTCAACATAGAGCCCGATTCGGACCAGAAAAAATCCACCCATGAAGGGGAGGAATTTATCCATGTGCTCAAGGGAAAGATCTCTCTTGAATACGGCGCCGATTCCCACATCCTCGGCGAGGGAGACTCTGTCTATTACGATTCCATCGTTCCCCACAGGCTTCTCGCGGCCGGCGGGGAAGCGCAGATTCTGGCGGTAATATACACCCCGGCCTGAGCGGCGGCGCGCGTAAAAACATAAGGGATTGGATTATGCGGTTTTTTGAAACAACGTTAAGTACATTGCTCCGCGAAAAAGCGCGGTCCCAGCCGGATCGTGACTTTGTCGTGTATGCGGACCGGGATCTGCGTTTTACCTACGGGGAATTCGACAGGCGGGTGGACGAGCTTGCCAGGGGGCTTCTTGCCATAGGGCTCAAAAAGGGGGACCATGTGGGCCTTTGGGCCACCAACGTTCCCGACTGGAACACCCTGCTTTTCGCCGCGGCAAGGGCCGGCATGGTTTTTGTTACGGTGAACACCGGCTACAAAACCCACGAACTTGAATACCTCATGAAGCAGTCGGATCTCGCGGCCCTGTTCATCATAGACGGCTTCCGGGATTCCGATTACGTATCCATGACATACGAGCTTGTTCCGGAACTCAAGACCAGTCCCCGTGACTATCTGAAGTCGGAGCGGTTCCCCTTCCTCAAAAGCGTAATCTATGTGGGCCAGCAGAAACACCGGGGCATGTACAGCATGAACGAGCTTCTTCTTCTGGGAAAACATACCCCGGACCGCGAACTTCTTGAAATAGAGGCTTCCCTCGATACAAACGATGTGGTGAACATGCAGTACACGTCGGGGACCACAGGCTTTCCCAAAGGGGTCATGCTTACGCACCGGAACATACTTAACAACGGCTTCGGCATAGGGGAAAATCAGCGCCTCACCGAAAAGGACATCGTGTGCCTGCCGGTGCCCCTGTTCCACTGCTTCGGCCTTGTGCTGGGGATGATGGCGATCATCACCCACGGGGCAACGGCGGCGGTGCTGGAATGGTTCGATCCCCTGCTGGTGCTTGCGACCATACAAAAGGAAAAATGTACCGCGGTCTACGGGGTCCCCACCATGTTCATCGCGGAACTCAACCATCCCATGTTCAAAATGTTCGATCTTTCAAGCCTCAGAACGGGAATTATGGCGGGCTCTCCCTGTCCCATCGAAACGATGCGTCAGGCTATCGACCTTATGCACATGAAAGAAGTGACAATCTGCTACGGCCTTACCGAATCGTCCCCGGTAATGACCCAGACCCGCTACGACGATCCGATAGAAATAAAGGTTGAAACCGTCGGCCGGGCCATGCCGGGAGTAGAGGTGACCATACGGAATCCCGAAACAGGCGAAGAATGTCCTCCCGGCGTTCACGGTGAATTCTGCTGCCGGGGCTACAACAACATGAAGGGCTACTACAAGATGCCTGAAGAAACCGCGAAATGCATCGATGAAAAGGGGTGGCTCCATTCGGGAGATATCGGCATAAAGGGCGAAGACGGCAACTTCAGGGTAACCGGCCGCATCAAGGACATGATCATACGCGGCGGTGAAAATGTGTATCCCAAGGAAATAGAGGATTTCCTCTATACCATACCGGGCGTCAAGGACGCGCAGGTGGTTGGCATCTCCAGCAGGAAATACGGCGAAGAAGTGGGCGCCTTTATCATCCTTCACAAGGACGCTTCGGTAAGCGAAGAAGACATCCGCGATTACTGCCGGGGAAAAATAAGCCGTTTCAAAATACCCAAATTCATCTTCTTTGTCGATTCCTATCCAATGACTTCAAGCGGAAAGATACAGAAGTACCAGCTCAGGGAAACAGGGGCAAAGAGGGTGGAAGAGCTTGGTATAGGAACATAACGGACAGGCGGCCCGGATGCTATTCGGGCCTCGGAGATTTCCCAATCACGTCCCGTTCAAGAATCTTGAACACTTTCGTCGGGCACTTTTCCACGCAGGTTCCGCATGACGTGCATTTGACATAATCGACGCGGGGCAGGTTGTTTTCCATGACGATGCACTGCTCCGGGCAGTTCTTTACACAGAGTCCGCATTTGATGCAGGCGATCCTGCACGCCCTGGTAACATTGGCCCGGCTGGAGCCGCGGCTGGAACAGAGAACCATGGCGCCGTGCATGTCCCTGGGAAGATTGCGGATAATCTGCTGCGGACATTCATTGGTGCAGAGCTTGCAGCCGGTGCATTTGGCGTGATCAAACCGGGGAAGGCCGTTTTCCCCCATGCTGAGCGCGCCGAATTTGCAGACCTTGACGCAGTCCCCAAAGCCGAGGCAGCCAAAGGCGCAGAGCCTGGTTCCGCCCGCCGATATTTTTGCCCCCCGGCAGGTTTCCAGCCCCGTGTAGTGTCCCTTTTCGCGGACATGAACCGAGGAACCCTGGCAGCCCAGAAACGACACCGTGGAAATCACCGTACCGCTTACGCCCATAAGGGCCGAAAGCGCTTCCGCGGTTTTCTGGCCCCCGACAGAACATCCGGTAATTCCCGTCTTTCCGCCCGCCACGGCGGCGGCGTAGGCGTCGCAGCCGGGAAACCCGCAGGCGCCGCAGTTGGCGCCGGGGAGGACTTCCCGTATTTCATCAATCAGGGAATCATGCGGAACGGCGAAAAATTCCCGGAAAAAACCAAGGGCGCTTCCCAGCACAAAGGCAAGGACAAAGGCAAACACCGCGGTACTTGCGATGATCATTTTACCAGTCCTTTAAAACCCATAAAGGCCATGGAAAGCAGGGCGGCGGCGACAAAAAGAATGGGCGGCCCTTTAAGAAAATCCGGAATGGGACTGGTCCGTATCCTGCGCCTTATTCCGGCAAGAAGCAGCGTGGCAAGCAGAAAACCCAAGGCAATGCCGGCGGCATACACCACCGACTCAACAAAATCATACTTGTTTGAAATAATGTTAAAAGTAACCGCCAGAATCGCGCAGTTGGTGGTAATGAGTGCAAAATAGATCCCCATGGAATTGTATAAAAGCGGGGAAGTTTTTTTGAGGTAAAATTCCAGAAGCTGAACCAGCGACGCTATCACCAGAATAAAAACCAGAATCTGAAGAAATTCCAGATTCCAGGGATCAAGAATGAATCTGTAGATAAACCAGGTTACGGCCGCGGCCAGAACCGTAACAAAGGTTACCGCCATGCCCATACCCACCGCCTTGTCCTCATCGGTACTCATGCCGATAAAGGGGCACAGTCCTATGAACTGCATAAGAACCACATTGTCGATAAGGAATGCGCCGATAAAAATTTTGAACAGGTTCATGCCGTTCCCCTGCCCCTGAGCCGGGACTTGAAAAAGTTGTTGAGTGAAATGAACAGGGCAAAGATGAAGAAGCCTCCCGGCGGCAGCACAAAAAACAGGATGGGCTGAAAAGTGTCCGGCAGCACCTGCACGTTAAAAAAGGTCCCGCTTCCCAAAAGTTCCCGTACCGCGGAAATCCCCGCAAGCACCCAGGTATAGCCGAGGCCCATGCCCAGCGCGTCGGGGATAACGCAGTCAAGGGACTGCCTCGACGCGAAACCTTCAACCCGGCCCATGATGATGCAATTCACCACGATGAGGGGAATAAAAACCCCCATAGCCCTGGAGAGTTCCGGAAACCAGGCTTTAAGGACATAGTCTATCACCGTCGTAAAAGCGGCAATGATGATGATAAAAACGGGAATGCGTATGGATTCGGGGATCAATTTTCTGAACAGGCTGATCGCCATTTCCGACATGAGCAGCACGAAGGTCATGGAAAGTCCCATGCCTATGCCGTTTGCCACGGAGGTGGTCACCGCGAGCGATGAACAAAGGCCTATCATCAGGGTAAGAAGGGGGTTCTCCCGAACGATGCCGTTAACAAATATTGCCGCAAGGCGTTTCATCCGGCGTTTCCTTCACCGGAATCGTCTTCATGACCGCCTCCGGTTGACGCGGCCGAACCGGCGTCCGTCTCCAGGGTTTTCCCGGCAAAATACGCGGCAAGCGCCCTGCCCGACGCCCGCACCGCCTGCGCAACCGCGGCGCTTGTAACGGTGGACGCGGTAACGGCAATTATGTCTTTCTTGGGTTCAAGGGGATCGCTTGACAATCTTCCGGTGAACTGGCCGTAAAAGGTAAGTTTGGCGGCCTTGTCCACATAATAGGAAGGAGACGCCGCATTGGCCCCGAGCCCCGGAGTATCCTTGTGCTCAAGAATACGTACCCCGGCAATACGGCCGTCCGCCCCAACGCCGACAAGGGCACGGAGGGTTCCGCCGTAACTGCTCCGGGCAACCCGCAGGGCCACGCCGGCAATACGGCCGCTCCGCCTCACCTCGTAGGCGTTTTCAAAAACCACCGACGGATCGGGACTTTTGATAATTCCCGTCTGTACCGCTTCACCGATGTCGGTAAAACTGTCCCCGTCGGGGAAAAATTCCCCAAGCGCCGCTTCCAGATCTTTCTGTTCGTGCTGCGTGATGATCCCGCTTGTCGCCTGGTACACAAGGGCAAGTCCCGAACAGGCCGCCGCCGCGAAAAGGGCAAGGACAAGACCAAGTTTCAACATCGCCCCTATATCGTGTTTTTCGCTCATGCCGCCCGCCCCCCGCCCGGTTCCCGGCGCCGGGACGAAGCCTTTTTCTTCGGCGTAAAACCGTATTTCCGGGGCAGAAGCCGGTTAAGAAAAGGAACAAAAGCGTTCATGATCAGTATACCGTAGGTAACTCCCTCAGGATAACTGCCCCATTTCCGTATAAGAATGACAATGATCCCTGCGCCGGCGCCGAAGATCCATTTGCCCCTGGCGGTAAGGGGAGAAGTAACATAGTCGGTAGTCATGAACACGGCGCCGAAGAGAAGGCCGCCTGAAAGTACGCTGAAAAGGGGATCCAGCCTCAGTGCAAGGGCGGTAACAAAGGACGCGGCGATCATTGAAAGGGGCGCGCGCCAGTCTATGGTCTTCCTGACCAGGAGGAAGATCATCCCCGCAAGAACAAGAAACGCCGATGTTTCCCCTATGCTGCCCGCGTGATTCCCGGTAAAGAGCGTCCAGATGGTTGAAGGATAACCCGCGGAAGCCGAGAGCCCCGAAGCAAAAAAGGATCTTCCCACATCGGCGGCGCTTTCGCCATGGGTGATCCCCAATGGAGTAACGCCGCTGATCCCGTCGACGGGAACGCCAAGGGAATCGGGCAACCCGAGAACAAATCCCGGCGCGGGCCTGTGCCACGCGGTAAGGGCGGCGGGAAAACTCATAAGGAGGAAAGCCCTGCCCGCGAGGGCAGGATTAAATACATTGGCCCCCAGTCCCCCGAAAAATTCCTTGGCGGCGACAACGGCAAAAACCGCTCCCAGCGCCGTAATCCACAGCGGCGTGGAAGGGGGCAGAACAAGCGCGAGGAGAAGCCCCGTTACCCCCGCGGAAAGATCCGCCGCCCGCGCCTTCTTCCCGGTGATGATTCTGAAAAGCGACTCCGCCGCCGCGGCCGACACGGTTGAAACGATCACCGTCAGCAGGGCCGGAAGGCCAAAGAGGATCACTCCATATACGGTTACAGGCATCAGCGCCAGCAGCATGTTTCCCATAAGCCGCGCCGTGGTAACAGGAGAAACGATGTGGGGGCTTGATGAAAGAAAAAGGGACAATTCATCGGGGCGAATTCGTCCTTTAGCGCCGTCCGTTTTTGCTTCTGCCATTGATGCTCCTTACGCTCCGGCTCCCGTGGAAACCAGGGCGGCCTGCCGCATTCTCTGCCGCTGTTTGCCGACCCGGAAACGCTGGACCAGTTTGATTCGGGCGGGGCATACATAGGTACAGCTGCCGCATTCAATACAGTCCAGAAGCCCCGCCTTCACCGCGTAATCAATATCCCCTTCCTCAAGGCTGTTGTTCATGATTACAGGCGAAAGCCGGCAGGGACAGTTGTTGATGCAGCGGCAGCATCGTATGCAATAGCCTTCAGGATCGGCGGCGGTTTCCTCTTTGGTCATGAGGATAATGCCGGAAGTATTTTTCTGAATGGGAATTTCAAGCGAAGGAACGGCGCTGCCCATCATGGGGCCGCCAAAGAGAATCTTCACCAGCCTGCCGCTGTCTATGTCCATAAATTCAACGGGAAGATCGGCAAGTATGGTTCCTATGGGAGCCCGAATGTTTTTGGGAGTTTTACAGGCCCCGCCGGAAACGGTAAGGTCCCTGTCCACAAGGGGCTTTCCCTGCGTAAAAGCCTCGGCTATGGCGATAAAGGTCCCTGCGTTGGAAACAATGCACCCCGCGTCCATGGGAAGCCCGCCCGAAGGCACCTCCCGGCCGGTAAGCGCGGTGATCAGCATCTTTTCGCCCCCCTGCGGATAGAGGGTACGGCAGAGCCGTATGCCGGCGTCGCCGGGAATATCTCCCAGCCTCAGTTCCCGTTCAAACATGGGGACAAGTTTCGCCTTGTTTTCTTCCATCCCGATAATCGCCCGGTTTACCCCGGTTATCTTCATTACAATGGAAAGACCCCTGACCAGAAGATCCGGTTTTTCGGTCATCGCCGCCTCGTCCGTCGTAAGGTAAGGTTCACATTCGGCGCCGTCAACAATGATGACATCTATGCGCTTGTCCGGCGGCGGGTTGAGCTTGACGTGGGTGGGAAATCCCGCGCCGCCCATGCCTATAATCCCCGCCTCACGGATACGGGCCAAGGCTTCTTCCCTGCCGCAGCTGTCAATGTCAAGCGGAGGCATGCAGAGGATGCTTTCGGCGTCCTTCGGTTCCGAAGGCTCAGCCTCAATAACGACACAGGGCCCCTCGGCATTGTTTGCCTGGGTCCGCATCTCTATCTTCTTTACCATTCCGGTAATTGAAGCGTGAACCGGTACGGTCATGGGTCCGGGCGTCTGGGCATCGGCTATTTTCTGGCCCCGGCGCACCTTGTCGCCCGCGGCAACCAGGCACGCATTCGGCGCCCCGAAGTGCTGATTTATGGGAATAACCACCTGTTTCGGCAGGGGGGCAAGTTCCACCGCCTTTCCTTCTGTAGCGTGCTTCCTTGTGGGAAGGCGCAGCCCCCGCTTGAATGTACTTACCGGCATAGGATAAATGTATGAATAAAAGAACATACCGTCAAGAAGCCTGATTGCCCCGCAGCCATGTCAGTCGGACAGTTCCGAAAGCGGTATGGGTTTGGGGGATTCGTTTTCCCCTTCAGACCGGGAAAGCGCCTCCATAAGTTCCCGGCCCCGCTTGCTGAGGCGGGCGGGGATCTGGACTATCAGTTTGATATACAGATTTCCCCTCCGCCCGCCCGAGGGAACTCCCTCGTCCCGGATGCGGAGCATCTTGCCGCTCTGTATACCCGGAGGAACTTTCACCTTGATGGTTTTGCCGTCCAGGGTGTTTACATGAATATCCGCGCCAAGGCTGGCCTGGGTAATGGAGATGGGCACCGCGCAGTACAGATCCAGATCCTGGCGTTCAAAATACTCGTGGCCTTTGACCCGCATATACACATACAGATCTCCCGGAGGCCCTCCGTTTGGACCCGCGTCGCCCTGCCGGGGAATAACCACCCGCTTGCCGTTTTCCATACCCGCCGGTATGGTCACCATAATCTTCTGCCGCTTTTTTATGGTTCCCGATCCGCCGCATTCCCTGCAGGGATGTTCGATGATGTAACCTTCACCACCGCAGCCGGGACAGGTAGACGCCACGGAAAAGAAACCCTGGCTGTGCCGTACCTGGCCCGACCCCTGACAGGTAGGACAGGTCTTTTTGCCGGAGCCGTTTGCCGCCCCGGAACCCTTGCAGGCCGCGCAGGATTCATTCCGGGAATACTGAATTTCAACCTTGGTCCCAAAGACCGCGTCCTTGAAAGAAATTTCTATGTCGTAGCGGAGATTGGCGCCCTGACGCACGCCCCCTCCGCCGCCCTGACGCCTGCCGCCTCCGCCAAAGAAAGTATCAAAGATCCCCGAGAAATCCCCGAATATGTCCTCAAAGCCCCGGAAAACCTGCGAATAATCCTGCTGGCCTCCGGTCATGCCTTCGACTCCGGCAAAGCCGAACTGATCGTAGGTCTGCCGCTTTTGATCGTCGGAAAGAATTTCGTAGGCTTCGGTAGCCTCCTTGAATTTTTCCTCGGCCTCCTTGTTCCCCGGATTCTTGTCCGGATGGTACTGGATGGCCAGCCTGCGGTACGCCTTCTTTATATCGTCCTTTGAGGCGTTTTTTTGTACTCCCAAAACCTCGTAATAGTCCCGCTTGGCCACAACACCCTCTTTATAACGACAGTTTATTTATCGTCCACAACCTCATAGTCCGCGTCTTCGGCGCTCTTGGTGTTGTTTTCGCCGCCGCCCGGAGCGGCTCCCCCCATACCGGGACCGGGACCCGCTCCATCCGCGCCGGGGCCGCCCTGTCCCTGCTGCTGGGTCTTGTAAATTTCTTCGGCGATCCTGTAGGACACCTGCCGCAGGGCTTCGGTCTTTTCCTTGATGGCGGGTATATCATCACTTTCAAGGGCGCGGCGGAGAGCGGCGATGGCTTCTTCCGCCCCGGCCTTGTCTTGAGCGTTGACCTTGTCTCCAAGATCCTTGATATTCTTTTCGGTACTGTAGACCATGCTGTCCGCTTCATTGCGGACCTCGGCCTTTTCCCTTTCCTTCTTGTCTTCTTCGGCGTGAAGCTCCGCCTCTTTTACCATACGGTCAATGTCCTGATCATTAAGCCCGGAAGAACTTTCAATGCGTATTTTCTGTTCCTTGCCGGTTCCAAGATCCTTGGCGGACACATGCACAATGCCGTTTGCGTCTATATCAAAGGTAACTTCAATCTGCGGAATGCCGCGCGGCGCGGGAGGAATACCGACAAGATCAAAACGGCCCAGGGTACGGTTCTGGTTTGCCATTTCCCGCTCACCCTGAAGCACCTGTATGGAAACGGCGGTCTGGCCGTCGGCGGCTGTAGAGAAAATCTGGCTCTTCCGGGTGGGAATGGTGGTATTCCGGGGAATAAGCCGGGTCATTACACCGCCCAGCGTTTCTATGCCCAGGGAAAGGGGCGTCACATCAAGAAGCAGCACGTCATTGACATCGCCGCCCAGTATGCCGCCCTGAATGGCCGCTCCTATGGCGACCGCCTCATCGGGGTTAACGCCCCTGTTGGGCTCTTTCTTGAAAAGATCCTTGACAATCTGCTGTACCGCGGGAATACGGGTCGACCCGCCGACAAGGATCACCTCGTCGATTTTCGAGGCGTCAAGGCTCGCGTCTTTCAACGCCTTGACGCAGGGTTCCTTGGACCGTTCCAGAAGATCCTGAACCATCTGTTCAAATTTGGCCCTGGTAAGACTCTTCTGCAGATGTTTGGGTCCCGACTGATCGGCGGTAATAAACGGCAGATTGATTTCCGTAGTCTGCATGGCGGAAAGCTCTATCTTTGCCTTTTCCGCCGCCTCACGGAGCCGCTGCAGAGCCATGCGGTCCTGCCCCAGATCGATTCCCGAATCTTTTTTGAATTCCGCAATGAGCCATTCCAGAATTTTAAGATCGAAATCGTCGCCGCCCAGGTGAGTATCGCCGTTGGTGGATTTTACCTCAAAGACACCTTCGCCCAGTTCCAGAATGGAAACGTCAAAGGTACCGCCGCCCAGGTCATAAACGGCAATGGTCTTTTCCTTTTTCTGATCCTTGTTAAAACCGAACGCAAGCGAAGCCGCCGTCGGCTCGTTGATGATACGCTTGACTTCAAGACCGGCGATCTTCCCCGCGTCCTTGGTGGCCTGCCTTTGGGCGTCGTTGAAGTAGGCCGGCACAGTTATCACCGCCTCGGTGACCGCTTCGCCAAGGTAATCCTCGGCGGTCTGCTTCATCTTTTGAAGTACAAAAGCGGAAATTTCCTGGGGGGAATATTTCTTCCCTTCAATATCGACCCGTACATCGTCGCCCTGTTCCACCACATGGTAGGGAACCCGCCTCATCTCGTTGCTGACCTCCGAGTAACGGCGGCCCATGAAACGTTTTATCGAGTAAACGGTATTTTCCGGATTGGTGATCATCTGGTTTTTGGCCGGCTGACCGACAACGCGGTCGCCTTTGCTGGTAAAACCGACAATCGAAGGGGTCGTTCTGCCGCCTTCGGAATTCTGAATAACTACCGGTTCGCCGCCCTCAAGAACGGCCACGCAGGAATTGGTTGTGCCAAGGTCTATGCCTATTATCTTGCCCATTTTATATGTACTCCTTTCCGTTTATTGATTTATACGCTTCAACACACATTTTCTTGTCAAGTTCCTCTCAAAACCGGAGTTTCAGGACTCCCGCCGCCTTCCACTATACCAAAAAAAAGGAAGCGGATGGAAGTGCGCCCACTCATTTTTCTTCGCCCCTTTCCGCTTCCGGGGAAGGGGCCGCCGGAGAATCCGCCGAACAGGCGGACACGGAACCCGGCGCGCCCGTACCGGAATTTCCGTTCCGGCCTTCCGCCGCCTGCCCGGAATCCGCGCCGGATTCCGGCATAAGCACCTTTACTTTGGCGTTCCGTATCACCCTGTCCTTGAGAATATACCCCTTGAGAAAATCCTCTCCGACTACCGGCTCGGTTACACCGGCCGATTTTTCCACCATGATGGCCTCATGCCGGTTGGGATCAAAGGGCTCCCCCCCGGAACTGAAACGCTTGAGCCCCCATTTGCTTTCCAGCTGGGAGGAAAGGCGCTTCTCTATCATGTCTATGCCTTCATAAAGACTGGTAAAATCCCTGGAACTCCCGGCCGATTTCAGAGCCCGTTCAAAATCGTCAATAACGGGGATAATATCCAGCAGAAGGCTCTGGTTGGCAAATTCTATGGCATCCTGCTTTTCCCGGTTCATCCGCTTGCGGAAATTTTCAAAATCGGCCGTTTTGCGGAGAAACTGATCCCGTGCGTCGGCAAGCTCCGCCTCCAGCGCGGCAATACGTTCTTCCGCCGAAAGCGCGGCCCCGGAATCGTCAACATGGATGGAACCGGTCCCGTTTTCCCCGCCGGGCCCCGGATCTTTCATCCCGGAACCGGACGGACTGCCGGTCCCCGCCGCGTCCGGCGCCGAAGCGGTACTTTCAACTTTTTGATCCGGCGTTTCATTGTGGCGCCCGTGCTGGACATGATGTTTTGACATGAAAATTTCCTGTAACTGTACTTGGTTTTAATAAAAAAATACTTAAACCGGGAACCAAGGTCAAGAGAAATCCGTAAATTCCCGCAAAATTCGGACCAAAAAACAGGAAAAACACGCCATATTGGGAAATTCCGGCGCCATACCCGCCCAAATGGGCCCAACGCGGATTCCGAAAAACCAGAGACGCCGGTTTCGGAAGCGCCCGAAAAATTCTTTATATGAAGAGCAAAACAGCGGAAAGTATGGTAAGAGCGTAAATCAGGATACGGTAATGTTTTTCGGAGATCATCTTTACCAGCAAAATCCCCAGAACGGCCCCGATAATAATGACCGGGATCATCATCACGTCAAGGACAAGACCTTCGGGGGTAATGTTACGCCAGGCAAAATGCTGTATGGGCAGTTTGAGAAAATTCACCAAAAGGTAAAACCACGCGCCGGTTCCCACAAATGATTTCTTGGGAAGCCGCATGGAAAGAAGAAAAACCGACATGACGGGGCCGGCGGCGTTTCCTATCATGGTGGAAAAGCCGCCGAGAATACCAAAGACAGCGGCAAACCACCAGGCCGTGGGCACCGGTTTGGCAGCTCCGCCCCTGGACCGCAGATCGTTCCAGAACATCACCACAAGTCCTCCGATGATGCAGATCGCAATGAGAATCTTGAAAAACCTTCCGGGAACAAAACGATCAACGGCCAGAGCGGCGGCAAACCCCACCGCGGCCCAGGGGAGCAGGCGGATGATGTGTTTCCAGTCCGCGTTCCTCCGGTACCAGATCACCGCGAGAACATCCCCAAAGCAGAGCATGGGGAGAAGTACCCCGGTTGATTCTTTCGCCCCAAAAATCAGGGCCATCACGGGAACAACCGCCGTAGCGACGCCGCTCATCCCCGTTTTGGAGAACCCTATACAGAGACCGGCACATCCAACGACTGCCCACTGCCACGGCGAAAGGACATACATCATAAGCGGCTTCCCCCGGAACAGTGTCTGCGGCGCATGCCGGGAGTCTATCACGGCCTGAAGAAATTCCGCAATACACCGCCCTCCGAGGGACCGGCCGGGGCCTTTTTGCGATGAAAAAAATTTGATATAATGAGGCTTTCCCAAAACTTCAGTTTTTGGGAAAGCTTCTTACCCCGGAGAAAATTGCATGAGCCGTAATTGCTTAAGCCAGAATGAATTGGCAATTTTCTCCAAGAGCATTTCCCATCGCAAACAAAGTTTGCGCACCAACCGGGTTTTGGGAAATGCTCCAATACCAAGCGCTTTGCGCATTACAAATTTTTTATGTTGTCAGGAGGAAAAAATGAGCAGATCACGAACTGTCAATCCGGTGTTCTTTATTCAGCTTGCCCTGGGGGTTTATTTCGCCGTTTTGGGCATAGAAGGAATCACATCCTATCAGTCACGGGGAGCGCAGATCCTGCGCCTGTTCGGCCAAAACAGGGTTCTGGATCTTGTTGTCGCCATTGTTTTCCTTGTGGCGGGCATTTACCTTGTCATAAGCCTCCTTGCGCCCATAGACAGAAACCTGTATTTTATCCTCAATATCATCGTCTTTGTCATCTGGATCATTTACATCGTGTTAAGCCTGTTCGTCAATAATTTTCTCAAACCGAATTTCCTGCCCTGGCTTGGCGAGCTGGCCTGGAAATGCGTCATCCTCAGCTCCGTGTGGCTGGTGGGACAAAGGGAATAGTCCTTCCCGTAAAGATCCCGCCAAGGCCGCAGCCGTTCCGGCCAAGGCCGCAGCCATCCCGGCCAAGGCCGCAGCCGTTCCGGCCAAGGCCGCAGCCGTTCCGGCCAAGGCCGGAGTCATTCCGGCCAAGGCCGGAGTCATTCCCGCCAAGGCCGGAGCCATCCCGGCCAAGGCCGGAGTCATCCCGTACCGGGCCGGAGCCATCCCGTACCGGGCCGGAGAACGTCCGCGGCGCCTGGCGCCCATGCGTGGGACGGGGCTGAACAGTTATTTTTTCCCCGCCTTCGCGGACAGTTTCCCCGGCGGGGGCGTCCCCGCCGCGTCCTTTTTCGCCGGCCGTTTCGGCGGAAGATTGCTCCGGTAGTGGGCAACGGTCATGTCCAGCCCTTCGGCGCGGAAACCTTCCTGTATGTTTTCATGGAGTTCCGAGTAAATCGCCGGAACCATGTTCACTTCCTTCGTGTAAAAATTGATCTGGTATCTGCAGTAAAAATCGTCCAACATGGTTTGAAGAACAAAGGGCCTGGGGCTCTTCTGTACATGGCTTGTCGCCAGCGCCGCGTCAATAAGTACGCGGTGCACCGTCTGCCAGGGGGTATCATAGCCAAAGGTGATGGACGCGTAAAGGACAAGCCCTTCTTCGTCCTCATCGGAACTGGTATTGTAATTGATGACGCTTGAATTGAGGATCATCATGTTGGGAAAGGTAACATACTCATTTTTATGGGTTTTGACGCGGACCACCATGAGCGATTTTTCCACCACAAAACCGGTAATGTCCTTGAGCTGTATCCTGTCTCCCGTTTTGAAAGGCCGCATATAGGTAATGACAATTCCCGCCACCAGATTCCCTATGGCGGAACTGGAGCCCAGGGAAATGATTATTCCCACAAAGACCGAAACCCCCTGAAAAATCCTGGAATCGGCAAGCGGAAGGTACGGATAGACAATGGCCACCGTAAAGGCCCACAGCAGAAAACGCAGTATGTTAAGGGTCGGCTCCGCCCAGTCGGCGTAAAAACCCGGTATGACAAGCCTTCCCCGTGAAATTTGGACCGAAAAAAACTTGAGTCCCCGCAGAACATACCGCGTTATAAAAACAATCACCAGAATGGTTACAAGATTTGGTATAAAGTGAACTGTCCCGAGAACGATATTCTTGAGGGGAGTAAGAATATAGCCGAAAAGCACGGAGGCAAGATTCCTCGTGGCCGGGAAGAGGCTGAACACCAGCGGAAGGGTAATAAAAAACTGGAAAATGGTAACGATATATTTGAATACTCTGAGAAAAAACAAAAGAATATTGATAATCTGTTTGGTATCAAGAAGTTTGTATTTTTTGAAGGTCAGCGGCTTTATTTTTTCCCCGCCCACTTCACGTATCTTTTTGGCAAAAAACCTGCAAAGACGCCACAGCAGCATGACAAGCAGAATCTGCCCGGCGACAATCATCAGGGCCAGGCCCAGCCTTTCCGGAAAGGTAAACGCGCTCGCATCGCGGGACACCGCCGTCTCGATGCTGTCCGTTATTGTTTCAGGCGGGAAAGTCCGGGCCGGGAGGGGGGTTTCAGGCGGTTCCAGTGCGGGCCCGGGCGCGTCTTCCCGCGCTTCCCCGGCCAAACT
Source organism: Treponema sp. (assembly GCA_031268385.1). Lineage (GTDB taxonomy): Bacteria > Spirochaetota > Spirochaetia > Treponematales > Breznakiellaceae > JAIROE01. The sequence continues at coordinate 17,690 of JAIRXH010000151.1, forward strand.
TTCGCCCCCGGCGGAAATTTCACCTTCGGCCGAAATTTCGCTTCCGGAAGATTCCTCTCCCCAAAGAGAAAAGGAACAGAAAAATAACGTCAAAATAAAAACAAAACAACGCATGAATTTCTCCGGCGGATGAAGTATTCCCGAAACACAGATCTTCCTGTACAAATGGAATTCCGGATCAGATTATCATACGTGTATTAGAAACAGCTTGCAATAGCCCCTTCAACCGCGTCAAGCTCCGGATCGATAACCGCGACAGGATCAACTTTTTCCTGAAGGGCAAGGAAGCGTTCGGGAACCGGTATGGACTGGCCCGTAGTCTTGACGACAAGATCCGGCTCTTTGGCGGGATGCCCGGTCGCGAGCACCACCGTGTGAACCTGGCCGCTGTAGGCGCGGGACGCGGCAAACTGCTCCGCGGCCGCAAAGGCCACCGCGGTATGCGAATCAAGGAAAACACCGTATTTTTTCCACACCTTTTCCATGGCCGCGAGGGTGGTTTTGTCGTCTATTGCCGCAGGATAAACCATGTTCCGCATTACCGCCGGGGCTTCCTCGTAAAAGGAAACCATACGCGCGTAGTTTGAAGGATATGTCACATCCAGGGCAGGCGAACAGGTGCGGATCAGCCGGTTAACCGTAAATTTTTCGCCCCGGATAAGGCCGCCGAACGCGTTGTTGGCGTTCATGGCGGCGATGAAACCGTTGACCGGCATGCCGAATTTCCAGGCGTAAAGACCGGCAATAAGATTGCCGAAATTCCCCGAGGGCACGCTGAAAACCAGTTCCCCCTGCACAATCTCCTTGATCCGCGTAAACGCGTAAAGATAATAGAAACTCTGCGGCAAAAGCCGTCCGGGGTTGATGGCGTTCGCACTGGTTATCCCGTGACGTTCCGAAAATTCCCTGTCGTTGATAGTCCCGTTAATCAGCCGCTGGCAGTCGTCAAAGGTTCCCCTGACCTGTATGGGAATGATATTCCCCCCCCTGGGCACAAAACTTTCCGGATCAAGCCCCCGTATGGGCCCCGACGGGTAGAGAATTACACAGACAATGCCTTCACGGCCGGCAAAGGCGCGGGCTATGCTTGCCCCCGAGTCTCCCCTGGCCGCGGAAATGATCATCGCCCGGCCGGAATTTTTAAGCAGCTCTTCCATTACCGCGGCAAGAAAGGAGATGCCGAAATCCTTGAAAACCCCGGTGGGGCCGTTGTACAGATTGAGCAGAGAAATTCCGTCGTCAAGCCGCTGGAGTTCAGGCTCAAACCGGAAGGCGCTCTCGGCAACCCGCGACGCCGAAAAGGGATTAAGTTCGCCCTGCAGCAGCGCGGGAGCCAGCGTACCCGCCAACTCGGGAAAGGCGGTTTCCGAATCCATGTACAGAAAAAACTGCCGCAGATCCGGAATCATGGCCGGAACATAAAGCCCCCCATCCGGGGGCAGACAACGAAGAACCGCCTCCTTAAACGACACCAAAGGCTCATTGGCCTGCGTGGATCTGAACTGCATAACGCCTCTTTTTAATTACTCTGGAAAAATCGCGCCAGCGTAACTTGTTATAATATAACAATAACCGGCGGCAATCTTCTCCAAAAACTTCCAAAAACCCGGCCGTTTGAGCCTCTTGCGGTTTTTCGGCCTACGGCCCTGCAAAACCGCTTTTCAAAGAGGCTCTATTTGTAACTGACCACTTCATTCGCCGCTTTTCGGGCGGAGGCGGCGCTTACCGCGTCCGCTCCGGCCTGGACCTTTCCCACCCGGACCAGGATAACGGCGCTGTGTCCCGAAGGAAGGCCCACATCGCCCTTGAGATTCTGGTTAAGGGCGTCTATGGGACCGGTATAAAGACGGGAACCGTAACCCAGCGCCTGGGCCGCAAGGTAGATATTCTCCGCCGCAAGGGCGCAGTCCAGAAATTCCCGCCTGCCGCCCGCAGTGGAAATAACGATGAGGACATTCCCCTCCACAACGTTCGACACGATGCGTTTTGCCAGCGTCTGGTTTTGCACCACCGTAAAATGCCATGGCTGCTGGTTGGAAGCACTGGGCGCCCTGACTCCCGACTGAAGGATCTGATCCAGATCGGAACGGCTTATATTCCCGGCGATAAAATTCCGCGCCGCGAAGTGGTTAACAATGACCTTGAGACCGGGATTTTCCTGGCTGAAAGCGGGAAACACGAAAAAAACCATCATACATATACCAAAAACTTTTTTCATTACAGCCTCCGTATCTTATATTTTATCTATATATGACGAATTTATGCAATGAGACGGCAGCACGAATGAAACAAACAAGGCCGTCCGCCGCCACAAACGGACATTCCCGCCGCGTGGATTTTGTCCGGCCGGTTTAAAAAGTACGTTTTAGTGTACAGTTGCTTCGTCGCGTCATTGATTTTGAAACCGGTTCATGGTATACTTGTCCTGGAATGAACAAAGTTCTTAGAGAAAAGATAATGGAAGCGTTTACATCCGTGCTTCCGATCACCATCATTGTCCTTGTCGCCAGCGTTGTTCTGGTACCCCTGCCGGCCGGAACCATACTGATGTTCCTCGCCGGGGCGGCCCTTCTGGTAGTCGGGATGGGGTTCTTTACTCTGGGGGCCGACATGGCCATGATGCCCATGGGGGAAGGCATAGGCGTTGAATTAACCCGGTCTTCAAGTCTTTTTATCGCCATCTTTGTCAGTTTCGTCATGGGGGTTATCATCACCATCGCGGAACCGGATCTTCAGATCCTTGCCCAGCAGGTTCCTTCGGTTCCCAGCCTTGCCCTTATCCTTACCGTCGCGGGCGGAGTGGGTTTCTTTCTGATGATAGCGGTGCTCCGCATCTTCTTCGCCGTGCGGCTTTCGGTGCTGCTGATTATTTTTTACGTGGGGGTTTTTATTCTTGCCAAATTTACCCCCGCCAATTTTGTTCCCGTCGCCTTTGATTCGGGCGGGGTTACCACAGGCCCGATAACGGTTCCCTTCATCCTTTCCATGGGCGTCGGCGTCGCCTCCATACGCGGCGACAAACGTTCCCAAGACGACAGTTTCGGCCTTGTCGCCCTGTGCAGCATAGGACCCATTCTGGCGGTCTTCCTGTTGGGAATCTTCTATAATCCTTCGGGATCCCAGGTGGCGGGCCTGGAAGTTCCCCATATATCCACTTCCCGCGATGTGGCCGAGGCTTTTGCCTTTGAACTTCCCCGTTCCGCGAAAGATGTGTCCCTTGCTATGGGAGCCATCATCGTCTTCTTCTTCATCTTCCAACTCGCCTCCCGCCGGTACAAACGGCACCAGTTGGGCCGTATTTTTATAGGGTTTATTTACACCTTTATCGGGCTGGTGGTCTTCCTCACCGGGGTAGATGTCGGTTTCATTCCCGTGGGCCAGCTTGTGGGCTCCACACTGTCTTCCTCTCCCTTCAAATGGATCCTTGTGCCTTTGGGACTGGTCATTGGCTACTACATAGTCGCCGCCGAACCCGCGGTCCATGTGCTCAACAAACAGGTGGAAGAGATCACCTCGGGCGCCATTCCACAGAAGATGATGAACAGGGGCCTTTCCATCGGCATGGCCATAGCGCTGGCGATAACCATGTTCCGCATCCTTACCGGACTTCCCCTTATGTGGATACTCATACCCGGCTACGCCTTTGCCATTATCCTGACCTTTTTCGTTCCGCCCATTTTTACCGGCATCGCCTTTGACTCAGGCGGCGTCTGTTCCGGCCCCATGACAAGCACTTTTCTCCTCCCCCTTGCCATGGGCACCTGCGAGGGTGTAAACGGCGATCTCATGACCGACGCTTTCGGCATCGTGGCGATGGTGGCCATGACGCCGCTTATCATCATACAACTCATGGGCCTGCTCTATGTGTTCAGGACCAAAAAGGCGGAACTTGCCGTTGTACCGGTGGAAGCAGCCGGTATTGCCGAAGCGGGTGAGATTACGATATTTGAGGATCCTCCCAATGAATAAGAAAAAACCGCTGGATGCGCTGTTCGCCAAACTGACTTCAAAATTGATGCAGGGCCGGCGGCCTTCCCGGTCCGCGCAGCCGGATCTTCCTTCAAGGCCCGCCCTGCCCACGCTCAAACTTATTTTTTTTATCGTGGACTGGAGCAAAGTCCACGCCATTTCCGATGTCTTTGCGGAAGAAAAAGTCCGGTTTCATTTCATCAGCAAGGGCCGGGGAACGGCAAGTTCGGACATTCTTGATCTTCTGGGAATAGGTTCAAGTGAAAAGGCGGTTGTCCTCTGTCTGGAGCAGGCGGTTATGACGCCTGTTCTGCTTAAAGAAGTGCGAAAAAAACTTGGTTTCCACAATCCGGGCGTGGGGATCGCCTTTACCGTGCCCCTTTCGGGGATCAACAACCCCATACTCAGGGTTTTCAAGGAAAGCATTTACAAAAATGAAAAAATAACGGCGGAAAATGAGCCTGAAAAAACGGAAAATGCCGAAAAACAACCGCCGGCGCAGGCACAGATGGAAAAGGAGACGGTAATGGGTGAAATCGGACACGATCTTATCATTTCAATCATAAATCACGGTTATACTGATGAATTTATGACCACGGCGAGGAAGGCGGGGGCATCAGGCGGCACGGTAATAAGCGCACGGGGACTTGCCCACGAAGGTCCGGTAAAATTCTTCGGCGTTTCCGTGCAGGATGAAAAGGAAATCGTCATCATTCTTACCAACCGGGAAAGAAAAGTGGCTATCATGCAGGCGGTAAGCAGCGCCCACGGCATCACCTCCGGGGCCGAAGGGGTTATCTTCTCCCTGCCGGTGGATACCGTAATGGGCCTGAATTTTGAATAGGAAAGCGCCGATTTATTCCAAAATCACAGTCCTTTCGGGCTATCGGATTTTGGAACCGTATCAGGTAAAATCGTGATTATTCGGGGGTTTTGTCTTTACTTTACCGGGGAAAATGTTGTATGGTTATAGTATTGAGGAGTCAGTTATGAAAAACAAGATTGCATTTCTGTTATTGGCTTTTTCTCTTGCGCTGTTTGTGGCATCCTGCGCAACCCAACCCGCGCCCACGCCCGCTCCGCAGCCTGTTCAGGAAGCGCCGCCGCCGCCCCCTCCCCCGCCGCGTTCGGAGCCGGAACCGACCCTTGAGACGGTGTATGAACAGCATGCTACGGATCTGATCCTTGAAGGCGCGAAACCCTATGCCGTTGTCAGGACCGATACCCTTTCAAGAATAACCAGGGCCAACTATGGGGCCAGCAACGGATATTTCTTCCCCATCATCATGCTTGCTTCCCGTGAAACGGTAACCGATCCCGATTTGATCAAGCCGGGAATGGATTTGACCATCCCCGATCTGCAGAGAAACCTCGACGATCCCGGCGCCAGGCAACGGATTAAGGAATTCCTCAATGAAATTGCCGATGTTTACAACCGGAAAGGCAGAGCCGAAACAAGAGACAGGCTGAGGGCATTGGCCTCATCGCTGTAAATAAGCTACCCCGCCGCAGAGCGGGGTAGTAGACCTTCATCAAACTAAATACCAAACAGGAAAATACTATGGCGCGTCGTTTTTTTTTCACCTCCGAGTCTGTCGGAGAAGGGCATCCCGATAAACTGTGCGATCAGGTTTCCGATGCGATCCTGGACGCCTGCCTCAAGGATGATCCGCAAAGCCGTGTTGCCTGCGAAACATTCGCGTCCACTTCCCTTGTGCTTATAGGGGGCGAAATAACCACCAGTGTTTTTGTGGATTTTCAGGATGTAGTCCGCAGGGTGGCCCGGGACATAGGCTATACGGATCCCGCCTACGGGCTTGATTTTCAGTCCATGGCGGTTCTGGACATGATACACAGCCAGTCCCCCGACATAAGCCAGGGGGTTTCCGGTACGGGTCTTGACGAATACAAGGGAAAGCAGGGCGCGGGAGATCAGGGTATGATGTTCGGCTTTGCCTGTAACGAAACGGCGGAATTCATGCCCCTTCCCATAATCCTGGCTCACAAGATCCTTATGCGGGCCGCGGAACTGCGGAAGAAGAAAACCATACCGTGGCTCAGGCCCGACGCCAAAAGCCAGGTAACGGTGGAATACGAAGACCGGAGACCGGTACGCATTGACGCGGTGGTAGTGTCCCAGCAGCATGACGACGGGATTTCCTATAACGAGATACGGGATACCATTATACGTGAAATCATCAGGCCCGTTCTGGAACCGGCCGGTCTTCTTGATGAAAAAACCAAATACTTCATCAATCCAACCGGCCGCTTTGTGGTAGGGGGGCCTTTTGGCGATACCGGCCTTACGGGGCGGAAAATCATCGTGGATACCTATGGCGGCATGGGCCGCCACGGCGGCGGGGCTTTTTCCGGCAAGGATCCCACCAAAGTGGACAGATCCGCCGCCTATATGGCCCGGTACGCGGCCAAAAACATAGTCGCCGCCGGCCTTGCCAAACGCTGTGAAGTAGAGCTTGCCTACGCCATAGGCGTTCCTTTCCCGGTTTCGGTCATGGTGGATACCTTCGGTACTTCGACTGTTCCCGAAGATCGTATAGAAGGGGCGGTGCCCAAAGTATTTGATCTTTCCCCCGCCGGAATTATCGAAAGCCTGAACCTCAGGCGTCCCATTTATCAAAAAACGGCTTCATACGGTCATTTCGGAAGGGAAGAATTTCCCTGGGAAAAAACCGACAAGATTGAAGAACTCAAACGGACGGCAGGGTAAGGACGGGCGCGCCACCGGGCGGACCGATATATTCCCGCGGCAGCCGGGCTTGACGGCAGGAGGACGCCGCAGCGGCCTTTTTGTAATGCGGTTTTTTCGCGGTTTTCCGCGGGAAAACGAGAAAATAACGATATGCCATGAATATTTCCAATCTTCACCTTTCCATCCGCGAAAACGCCGAAGCTGCGTTTTCACGTTCCGGCGGGCCGGGCGGACAAAATGTCAACAAGGTCAACACAAAAGTAACGCTCCGTGTTTCCGTAGCGTCCCTGGCGGGACTTTCCGAGGCGGAGACAGCCCGCCTCCGGGGGCTTTTGGGAAACAGGATCACCTCGGACGGTGAAATTATCGTCGTATCAAGCGAGGAGCGCTCCCGGCGCGTCAACCTTGAGCGGGCCTACGTCCGGCTGGAAGCCCTGGTTGCCGATTCGGCCCGGCTTCCCAAACGGCGGCGGCCGGCAAAACCATCACGGGCAGCGCGCGAGGAACGGCTTGCCTCCAAACGGCTCAACAGCCTGAAAAAAGCCGGCCGCCGCCTGAAATCCGAAGAATAAAACGGCGGAACGGCGGCCTTATTCAAGCAGGATTGCCACACATGACTGTATTGTATATACTCAATTATTATGAGGCGGTTCCAAAATCCGACAGTCCGAAAGGATTGTGATTGTGGAACCGGTTCGTATTACAGGGGAAACAATGAAAATTATAAAAACCGTTTTTTTGCTTGCGGTGCTTACCGGCGCGTGTGCGGGCGGCCCGAAATTCTCCGATCTCTTGGGGAAAGAATGGCGGCTGATTGAAATCAGGACCGAATCTTCAAGTATCATCTTTGACAGGAACAGGCTTGTCGCCGAGGGATTCGGCGAAATCTTTACCCTGAATTTCGACGCCGAAAGGATCAGCGGCACGGGCGCGCCAAACCGCTATTTTGCTCCCTATGAACCGGGAACGGACAAAGACAGAACTATTTCCGTCAAACCTCTGGCGGGAACGCTCATGGCGCCCATCGTGGAACCCGAAAAACTCAAGGAACAGGAATTTTTCGACTGTCTGCAAAACGCCTACAAGTGGAATATCAACAAGGGAAACCTGGAGCTTTCCACGAAAGGACCGGATGGCCGTGAAGCGGTTATGGTATTTACGCTGAATTAAACGCAAGGAGATTTTACGCCATATGTTATTCAGTTCGATTACGTTCCTGGTTCTCTTTTTGCCGGTTGTTCTGCTCTTGTATTACTACTGCCCCGTCATCAAGGGAAGAAATTTCATACTGCTGTTTTGCAGTCTTGTTTTTTACGCCTGGGGAGAGCCGAAATACGTTTTAATAATGATATTGTCAATCCTGTTTAATTACAGGATGGGACTGTTCATTGCCGATGAAACCTTTGGCGGCAGCCGCAGAAGGATTGTTCTGGGAATAGCCGTTGCGGGCAACCTGCTGGTTCTTTTTTATTTTAAATACCTCGGATTTGCCGTCAGCCTGGTTAACCCGCTCTTTTCGGGCCTGCATTTGCCGTCAATTGCAATAAAAAACATCATCATGCCTATAGGCATTTCATTTTATACCTTTCAGTCGATTTCATATATAATTGATGTCTACAAAGACAAAAACCTGGTTCAAAGAAATGTTTTGGATCTGGGCCTCTTTATAACATTTTTTCCGCAGTTAATCGCGGGTCCCATTGTCAGATACCATGACATCAACGAACAAATATATAAAAGAACCCATAACATCAGCCTGTTTTCCGGTGGGGTTGAGCGGTTTATCGCCGGACTGGCCAAAAAGGTGCTTCTTGCAAATTCATTTGCGGAAGCGGCCGACGGCATTTTTGAACTGGCGCCCCTGTCGGTGCCGACATACTATTCGTGGATAGCGATCATATCATACAGCCTGCAGATCTACTATGATTTCTCGGGGTATTCCGATATGGCAATCGGCCTTGGAAAGATGTTCGGTTTTAATTTTCTGGAAAATTTCGACTATCCGTATATTTCAAAATCAATAAGGGAATTCTGGAAAAGATGGCATATCTCACTGTCACGATGGTTCATGGATTATGTGTATATTCCGCTCGGCGGAAACAGAAAGGGCAGAGGGAGAACGGTAATCAACCTGTATATCGTTTTCTTCATCACCGGTCTGTGGCACGGAGCTTCCGTCAGCTTTATCCTGTGGGGGCTGGGACACGGGACCTTATCATTCATTGAAAGAATATTCGGCGGAAAGATCGGCGCCGTTATAAAGAACGGAATAATCAAACGCACTCTTGCGCACATTTATACGATGGCATGCGTTGTTTTGCTGTGGGTATTTTTCAGGCTCGAACTCAGGGAAAGCGTTGAATTTATTTCAAACATGTTCCGTTACAACAACACCCAGGATCATCCCGAATTGAGCCTGCTCGTCGATACGCGGTTCTACATACTGCTGGCGGCCGGTATTGTGCTTTCGGCGCCCTGGTGGCGTAAAATCGGGGCCTTAATCCAAAAAGGTCCCCTTATCGAGCCCGTCAGGATAATAAAATACGGCGTTTGCCTGTGCCTGCTTGTCCTTTCAATGTGCAGTCTCGCAAGCAACGCGTATAATCCGTTTATCTACTTCCGTTTTTAAGAGGACGGCATGAAAATCCTTCTTTTGTCTTTGATTGTTTGTTATATCGCTGCCATTGTGCTGCTGTTTATCAGATTCAGGACAAAAATCGTCGTATACACCTTCATCGCTTCCTTTCTGTTAATACTGGCATTACCGTTCGTGTTCACTGATAACAAAAGCGTTACCTCATCTCTTGAAAACAGAAGACTGGCTGAAAGGCCAAAACTCGCGCATAACGGCGAGGTGAACTTCGGCCTTCCGGGGGAAATAGACGAATATATTAATGACAGGTTCGGATTCAGAAGGTATTTTATTTCCGTATATAACCGCGTAAATTATGATATTCTGGGAAAAAAGCAAAATAACCAGGTCCTCATCGGGAAAGACGACTGGCTGTATTATATTGACAAGTACGGCGGGAACCCTCTTGCGGATTATCAAAAAAGAAACCTGCTGGAAGATGCCGATCTTGCCAAGATGGTAGAGCAGATTGAAAAACGCGCCCGGTGGTGTAGTGACAACGGCATACAATTCATATTTTTCATATCACCCAACAAGCACAGTGTGTATCCCGAACATTACTCGTTCGACCGCCCGGAAGGCTTAACCAGGGCGGATCAGATTCTGAACAGCATGCCCCAAAGCCTTCTTGATAAAACCATATTCCCCCGTGACTATATCATTTCACAAAAGGAAACAAACGTCCTCCCGCTTTACTTTGAAACCGATACGCACTGGAATAAACTGGGAGCCTTTTACGCGTATGAACAATTATTCGGCAAGATCCGGTCCTGTTTTCCCGGCGTTGATTTTCCGGTAATAAATTATTCAAGAACGGTAACATACGATTCAGATGGGGATCTGGTACACATGATGGGCCTTGAATCATACGGGCAAAGGACAGTCATAGAAATCGAGCCGGAAGACGGCTGGGAATCTTGTTATTCATATAAAAAATATGAAGGTGAAAACGGAGAAAACGGTATAATTACCGAAAATACCAACCGGAATCTGCCGAAGGCTATTATTTTCAGGGATTCCTTCTTTTACTCATTACAGCCCTATACATCGAGCCTGTTTTCTCATGCTGAGTATATGTGGAAATCATTCGAACAGAACGATACGGATTATATACTGGAAAACAAACCGGACATTATTATATGGGAAGTCGTGGAAAGGTTTTTGGGAAACATTGCCGAATCAAACTGGAACTGAGACGGGCCGTTTAAGGAGGCACTGATTTATTTAACCGGGAATAAATCGGCGCTACATTAATGTGGATTTTTCGCCGCTTTGAAAAAAAGCGTTTTCCGCAGGATTGCCACACATAACCGTACTGTAATATACTCGATTATATGAGGCCCAATATCCGGCAGTCCGAAATTCTCCGGGTCTTCCGGAGAAAAAATGACGGCTGATTGAAATCAGGATCGAATCTTCAAGCATTGTCTTTGACCGGGGCAGGCTTGCCATTGAGGGTTTCGGTGAAATCTTTACCCTTTTAAGAGGATAACGTGAAAACTTTTCTTTTGATTTTTATGATTTCTTACATTGCCGTCATTCTGATGTTGTTCATCAGGTTCAGGATAAAAATCGTTAAGTACGCCTTCATCACCTCTTTTCTGCTAATACTGGCGCTGCCGCTCGTGTTCACTGATAACAAAAGTGTTACCCTGTCCCTTGAAAACAGAAGACTGGCCGAAAGGCCAAAACTCATACATAACGGCGAGGTGAACTTCGGCCTTCCGGGGGAAATAGACGAATATATTAATGACAGGTTCGGATTCAGAAGATACTTCACGTTAATGCATTATCGCATAAATTACAACATTCTCAAGAGGAAGCAGGATGAGAGGGTTCTTGTCGGGAAAGACGGCTGGCTGTATTATATTGACAAGTACGGCGATAATCTTCTTGCGGATTATCAAAAAAGGAATCTGCTTGATGACGCCGATCTTGCCAGGGTAATAGAACAAATTGAAAAACGCGCTCAATGGTGCGATGATAACAGTATACAATTCATATTTTTTATCTCACCCAACAAACACAGCGTGTATCCTGAATATTATTCATTCAGCCGTCCGGAAGGCTTAACCAGGGCGGATCAGATTCTAAACAACATGCCGCAGAGCCTTCTTGATAAAATCGTATTTCCCCGTGACTATATCATTTTACAAAAAGAAACAGGGGGGGGGGGGGGGGGGGGGGGGGGGGGGGGGGGGGGGGGGGGGGGGGGGGGGGGGGGGGGGGGGGGGGGGGGGGGGGGGGGGGGGG
>JAIRXH010000153.1 GCA_031268385.1 Treponema sp.
ATCTCGCGATGATTCAAAGAGATCTCGCGATGATTCAAAGAGATCTCGCGATGATTCAAAGAGATCTCGCGATGATTCAAAGAGATCTCGCGATGATTCAAAGAGATCTCGCGATGATCCAAAGAGATCTCGCGATGATCCAAAGAGATCTCGCGATGATCCAAAGAGTTCTTTCAATCCCTCAAAGTGTTCCCGCGACTATACAGAGGCTTTCCCAAAACTAACCGGGTTTTGCAGGGGGATCGCGAAGCGAAAACTCCAGGGCGCCCCTGCCGTGTGCCCTGGAGTTTTTTGGCAAAACCCCGAAGGTGAATTGCCGCAAAACTCCCCAGGCAAAAAGCCAAAGGCTTTTTGCCCCTCAAGCAGAAGCAACGCTTCTGCTTGAGCCCGCTTCGACGGTTCCGGCCGCCTCGACGTCATTCCCGCCAGAGCTTCCTGAAACCGAAAGGGAGCCGTCTGCCGCGTCTACCGTAAAGACGGAGCCCCCCCCGCCTTCCAGTATGAGCCGGGAAAGGGGATCCTCGATTTCCTTCTGGATGGTACGCCTCATGGGCCTGCCGCCGAATTTGGGATCCCAGCCTTTTTCGATGAGCACCCTTTTTGCCGGGGGAAGCACGCGGAGGGCAAAACCGCTTCCGGCAAGGCGCCCGGCCAGTTCGGCAATCTGTATGTCGAGGATCTTTTCTATCTGCCCCGCGTCAAGCGGATGAAACACGACCGTTTCATCCACCCTGTTGAGGAATTCGGGATTGAAGATGCGGCGAAGTTCCGCAAGCGCCTGGCTTTCGATTTCTTCCATGCTCATGATCCCCTGTCCTGTCCCGAAGCCGAGCCGCCTGTCGCGGGAGATTTCCCGCACGCCCGCGTTGCTGGTCATGATGATCACCGTGTTGCGGAAGCTGACCGCGTGTCCCATGCTGTCCCCCAGTTCCCCTTCTTCCATCACTTGCAAGAGCAGGTTAAATACGTCACGGTGGGCCTTTTCAATTTCGTCAAGGAGGATCACCCGGTAGGGATTCCGCCTGATCTGCTCGGTAAGGCCGCCCCCTTCCTCGTAGCCGATATACCCCGGCGGGGCTCCGACAAGGCGCGAAACAGTGTGCCTTTCCATGAAGTCGGACATGTCGATACGGACAAGGGACTCCTCGCTGCCGAAGAGGTATTCGGCAAGCCGCTTGGCCAGAAGGGTTTTCCCCACGCCGGTAGGACCGAGGAAAATAAAGGAACCCATCGGCCGTTTTGGGGAGGATATGCCGGTCCTTGACCGGCGTATCGCCGACGCCACGCGGCTTACGGCGTCGTCCTGGCCTACAACCGCGCGGTGCAGATCTTCTTCTATGTGCAGAAGCCGCCGCGATTCCTGTTCCTCAAGATGGGTAAGGGGTATGCCGGTCGCTTCCGACACTACCCGCCTTATGTCCCCTTCACAGACAAGCGCCCTGTCGTTCCTTGACGAGCGCTCCCAGGCCATCCGCATGGTTTCAAGCCGGCCCCGCAAATTCCTCACCCTGTCCCGCACTTCCGCCGCGCGCTCATAGTCCTGCGCGGTAACAAGCGCCCCCTTTTCTTCGGTAAGGTGAAGAATCTCGGCCTCTATGGTCACAATTTCGGGGGGTTCCCGGTTGTTTTCAAGTTTCCGCATGGCCCCCGCTTCGTCAAGGATGTCTATGGCCTTGTCCGGCATAAAACGGCCCGAAATGTAGCGGTGGGCCATTCTTGCCGCCGCCGCCAGGGCCCCGTCGGTGTACGTTACCCGGTGATGATCCTCGTACTTCTTCCGCAGGCCCCGGAGTATTTCCACCGTTTCTTCAACGGCGGGCTCCTTGACCGCTATGGCCTGAAAGCGCCGTTCCAGGGCCGCGTCCCGCTCGAAATGCTTCCGGTATTCGGTCAGGGTGGTGGCCCCTATGCAATGCACTTCCCCCCGGGAAAGGGCCGGTTTGAGCATGTTGGAAGCGTCTATGGTACCCTCCGCGCCGCCCGCCCCTATTATCGTGTGTATCTCGTCTATGAAGAGGATCACGTTGCCGGCCTGGAGGATCTCCCTCATTATTTTCTTGAGCCGTTCCTCAAATTCGCCGCGGTACTTGGTGCCTGCCACCACGGCGCCGAGATCCAGCGAAAGGATACGCCGGCCCGCGAGGGCCTCGGGAACGCCGTCCCCGGCAACAAGCTGGGCAAGGCCCTCAACGACGGCTGTTTTTCCCACTCCCGGCTCGCCGACAAGAACGGGGTTGTTTTTGGTTCTCCGCGCGAGAATACGGACGGCCCGGTTTATTTCCTTTGCCCTGCCCACGACGGGATCCATTTTGCCGGCGCGGGCAAGGGCGGTTAAATCGCGGGAATATTCGTCGAGGGTGGGCGTCAATACGGGATACGAGGCGGGCTTGACGCGGGAACCGTGGGTCTTGTACTCCGCGTCACGGCGTATAAAATACGAAGGATAACCGCCCGATGAAACATATTCGCCTTCGCCGCGGGGGCCCGAAGGCCGGTTAAACGTAGTCTGTACCACCACCCGGAGCATGTCGGCGTCTACCGCCCGCTGGCTCAGGTACACCTGAACCGTCGAATCCTGCTCGCGCATGGCGGCAAAGAGGATGTGCTCCGTTCCCAGATAATCGCCCATGGAACGGGCCTCTTCGGTGGCAAGCTCCAGGAGGGATTTGGTCCGTTTTGAAGGAGGAACGTCGCCGTGTATGAAGATGCCCGAAATATGGGGAATTCCGTTTTCGACGGTATGCCTGAATTCCCGCAGATCGATACGGAGGAACGCCAGCGCCTTGCAGGCTGTTCCCGCCCCTTCCTTGAGAACGGCGATTACAATATGCTCGGGCAGAAGCTGATCCGAATTGAAACGGCGGGCTTCCTCCTGGGCATCCGAAGAAAGAATGCGCTGAACACGCTGCGTCAAACCTTTGAACACATCACGCTCCCTGGCTGGAGGATCCTGTCCGGGGAAAATACATAGGACGCTGATTAACTTGTGGCTAATCAGCGTTACCCCTGGAAGTTTTTCCCGGGCCCTTCGAGGCTTTCCCGAAACCAACCGGGTTTCGGGAAAAGCTCCTTCATCAATGTATTGTACCGCATAAAAATACCGTATACAAGTTTCAGTCCGGAATTTCCAGCCTGTCTCCGGGCGTTATTCCCGCCCGGCCAAACCAGCCCTGCGGCACTTCCAGCGCGTAACGGGCCTTTCCGCCGGAACGTACCGAATTCAGGTTCAGGGGCTCCATGTCGTGGATTTCCAGAATACGCCCGTCCGAGGAAATAAAGGCAATGGAAAGGGGGATATAGGTGTTGCTCATCCAGAAGCTGAGGTTGTCCTCGCGCTCGTAGATAAAGAGCATTCCCTTTCCGTCTTCGAGGCTTCTGCGGTACATGAGCCCCCACGCTCTTTCTTCTTCGGTACGGGCAATTTCAACCTGCATGACAAGGGGTTCCCCCCCGCCCCGTTCTATGACAAGTTTCCGCGTGTCCCGCGCGGAAACGCCCGCGCCGCAGCGGACAAGGCTCCCTGCCAGAAAGACAATCCAAAGGCCCCTTGTCCGTATTCTAAAATTCATCGAGAAATTCCTCCCGCAGGCGGATTTCCCGCGATTCGGCAAGGGCCGCCTGGTCGATTATGCTGTTGAAGACACGCATGTCGATGTATTTTACCGTAAGGGGCCGTTCTATCGAAATACGGACGCCGTCCCTTTCCCATACAGCCTCGCGGGGATCAAGGCTGGAAGGCTCGCCGTATTTTTTCACAAGCGAAGTAAACACGGAATAGTGATCCACAAGCGCCGTATTGAGGGCAAAACCCATGATAAACACTTCTCCATCGCGGAGCTGGAAAAAAGCCCGCCTGATAAAGGACGAACCGGTAGTTTCTATGAGGCTTTGATCCCGCTGCGGGAGGAAGGACACGTCCCTGTCCCCGCGAAAATTGAAAAGCCCGTCCCCGGCAAGGCCCGCCTTGAGATCGTCAAGGCTCATGCCCAGCGACAGATTGCGGAAACCGCGGGACAGCGGAACGGCCGCCGGCGCGGATTCCGCAGGTGCGGATTCCGGGGGCGGAACCTGGGCTTCGGCCCCCTCCTCCTCTGTCCACGCGGAAAAGGAGAAACAGAGGAAAAGGACGCACACAAGGGGGGCAAGGGCACGCATCATCATCCTGATTATCGGCGAAGAAAGGTTCCGGGGAAAGGCCCCAACGGCCTATTTCAGGGCGGAGTCCCGGCGGGCCCTTTCTATCTTCTGCATTTTCCGGTAGTATTCGGTCTGCTTGCTTATTTCGGATACGTCGGCTGTATAGATCTTGTCCTTGAGAATCTGTATCTTCCTGTTTTCCATCATCTTGCGCAGTACAAGCGCGCCGTCGCCCTGTGTAAGCCCCACCATATTCACCAGCTCTTTGGGGCCGAAGTCGAAAGTGTAGGTCTGGGAGGTGTTGAAATTGACGCGGTTCTTTTCAAGCTGGATAAGGAGCGCGTCGTACATGCGGCCCAAAGGATCGGAAATAAGGGTGTTGGCAAGCTGTTTGTAGATGAACCAGATACGATCCGAAAGAAGGGTGGTAAGGCGCGCGATGATCTGGGGCTGGGCGCCTATCATCCGCTCAAAATTGGCCCGGTTCACCGCCAGCACCTGACAGTCTTCATAGGCGACAGCGCTTGCCGCGCGGGGTTTGGCCTCAAGAAGGGCCATTTCCCCGAATATATCCCCGCTCTTGAGAACGGCAAGGAGCACTTCATTGTTGTCAACAATTTTGGCTATTTTTACCGAACCTTTCTGTATGATGTAAAGTTCATCTCCCGGCTCCCCTTCGGAAAAAATCATGGAATCTTTGGGGTAGATCCGGTTAAATTCATCGGGCTTGTATTCCAGTTTGACCGCGCTGGCGTAGGGAGCTATCTTCATCATCCGTTCCCTGGCCATGTTCACGTTCTGGCCCCGGGGGCAGTATTTGATGTACTGGTGGTACGCGTAGTACGCCTGGTTGTACTGGCTCTGTTTGGCATAATACTCGCCAACCTTGAAGAGATGGGAAGGGTCCGCCTCGGCGGTGCTTTTTAAGGTAAGGCGGGTCAAAGCCTCGTCAAGATAGCGCATCCGCTTTGAGAACAGGAGGATGATCTTCATCGCCACCGGGGTATTGTTCTGGATAAGCTGGGGATACTGGTCCTTCGCCACCGAAATAAGGGTAACGTCCGTCAGGGCCTGGGCGGTTTCAATATGGCTGTGGGAAGACATGGTGGAAACAACGCCGAAGAAATCCCCCGGTCCAAGGATGTTTCCCCTTTCTTCCTCGACAACCTCCACTTCCTTGGAAATGCGGACTTTCCCCTGCCGTATGATAAAAAAGCGATCCACATTCTGTTTGCCTTCAACGGTAATGTATGAGTCTTTCGGAAAATTGACAAACGTGAGCAATAAACCGGCCATTACATCCCCAATGACATTCCGGCGTTGTAAAACCGGAAAAATAAACAGGTGAGGCGGTTTCAAAACAACCAATTCAGGAACCAGCCCGTGTACTAAAAGTATAGGTAAGCGGGCTTGATCTTGTCAATGCGGCAATTGCTCCCCGCTTTTCCCCGAAAAACCGTCCCGCCGGGATAAACACACAAGAATTTTCTATGCGTCCTGCCCCCCTTCCGCTAACGCGCCCTGGAATTTCACAGCATAGCCGCCATTTCCGCCCATTGACAGAAGCCCGCGCCCCGCAATACCATAAGCTCCGGAGGGCCGTAAAAAGTGCTTGTCAAACTTTTAATTTATCTGGTAGTATTTTGGGGGGGGGGGGGGGGGGGGGGGGGGGGGGGGGGGGGGGGGGGGGGGGGGGGGGG
>JAIRXH010000172.1 GCA_031268385.1 Treponema sp.
CTGTCCGAACAAGTTTTTCAAACTTTTCAGGCCGGCCCCCGTTTTCAGGCGGAATGTGTTCAAACGCGCTTTCCCGTCCCGGAAAAGCACGTTTTTGCCGCGCGTATGTAGTTACGGGCCGTGCGTATGTAGTTACGAACGGCGCGTAGGTAGTTACGGGCCGTGCGTATGTAGTTACGGACCGTGCGTATGTAGTTACGGACCGCGCGTATGTAGTTACGGACCGCGCGTATGTAGTTACGGACCGCGCGTATGTACTTGCGAATCGCGCGTATGTACTTCCCCGGGGCAGAAAAGCCCGTTTTTGCCCTGAAAAAGCAGCCACCGGGTTCGGCGCCGTAAAACGCCCGCGGTTTTTACCGGCTGCGGTTCCAAAATCCGACATTTCGGAACTGCCGCTACTGCAAATGCCCGGGCAGCGCGCCGGTCTGCCCCGCAAGCCCGCTGAGTACGGGCAGTTTGCCCGGCGTGTAGCTCCAGGGGGCGGTTTTGAGCGCGGACGGCAGGCCCGTACCGTCCTTGACCTGGGTCGTGGTGATGCCGGTTCCCGTGTTGTCGGGGTTCGTGGTAAAAGGAATACCGCCGTTTGTACTCATGCTGTCCCAGGCAACGTTGCCGGGAAATGTACCGCCGAGAATAAACCCCACGACCCTGCCGGCATTGTTTGTTGTGGCCTTGACCCAGGGATTAAGGGCCGCGCAGTGTTCTATGCTGCTACCGCTGGCTACAGACCCCGCGACGCCGCCGACACAGTAGTTTCCGCCGACCGTCCCGGTACTGTAGCTGTCCGCTATGCCACCGGTTACCTCCCCCGCGACACCGCCGACATGGCCGATTCCGCTGACATCCCCGGTACTGTAGCTGTTCGCTATGCCGCCGCCACCGGTTACAGACCCCGCGACGCCGCCGACACATTCGTCGGTTCCGCTGACATTCCCGGTACTGTAGCTGTTCGCTATGTCGCCGCCACCGGTTACCTGCCCCGCGACGCCGCCGACATAGCCGGTTCCGCTGACCGTCCCGGTACTGTAGCTGTTCACTATGCTGCTGCCACCGGTTACCTGCCCCGCGACGCCGCCGACATAGTAGCCTCCCGTTATGCTGACATTCTCAAGGCCAAGCTCCTGTATTGTGGCGCCGTCAAGACACCCGAAGAGGCCCTGATAGGAGGTGGCGGATTTGTTGATGGAAAGGTTGTGAATGACATGGTTATTCCCGTCAAAGGTGCCCGCAAACCTGACGGTGTTTGTTCCAATGGTCGTCCATTCACGACCGTTAAGGTTAAGGTTCCGGGTAAGGATAAAATGGCTCCCCGCGTAAGTGGTTCCGTTGGTAACTTGCCGGGCAAGATAGGCAAGCTGGGTGCTCATGTGTATACGGTAGGGGTCCGCCGCGCTGCCCGACCCGCCGGAAAAACCGGCGGCTATGGTCCCGTCCCAGAGATCGGGCTGATCGTCGAAGAAAAGAATAAACCCCCCGGACTCGCGGCATCCGCCAAGGAGCGCGGCAAGAAGGAGGCACAAACACAGAGGGGAAAAACGAAAACGTGACGCATGGTGGGGGGTGTAAAAAAACTTTTTGCAATACAAGGGAAGACGTAACGTATGCATACTGTTTGTTTCCTTGTTTATGTAACGCTGATTAGTGTACCACAGGGAACGGTGCCTGTAAAGGTATAAGCCCGCTTTGCGGGCTTATACCTTTACAGGCCTTGGAGTTTTGCGGCAATGCGCGTGTGCTTCATGCGGCGCGAGACTTTGATGGCGGAGGGAATTCAAGAGGGCGGCGCTTGGCGTCGAAGAGCCACAAAACTCCACGCGCGCGGCGGACTTACGCTCCGTGGGCGCCCTGGAGTTTTCGCTCCGTGTGCCCCTCGCAACGTGCCCCTGGAGTTTTACGGCATCCAAACCACGCGCCGTCTTCGAACCCCGTACAACCGCCGTAAAACTCCCCAGGCGAAGGCGAAGCGCGGCTTCGCCTTCGCCCGGACCCCTAACAAATGTATAAGGTGTCCTTTCACCCTGGAGTTATGCGGGCTTTGGCGGCAACATTATGTTCCCATTCACCGGTTTTGCCTTCTATGGCCGCCGTAATCTTGTCAAGTTTCAGCTTTACCGCCTGCGCCTTTTCCCCGTTTGAGTATACTTCGGGCCGGTAGAGCTCCGCCTCAAGGCGGATCTTTTCGGCCTCAAGGGTTTCCAGCGCGGCAAGTATTTCCTCTTCCTGCCGCCGGAGCCGCCGGAGAAGCGCCTGACGCTGTTTTTCCCGTTCCCGCCTGTCCGGCCCGGCCGGAACATTCTGGCCCTGGGGCGTCCTGCCGCCGCCTTCCGCGCGGGGCACAACGCGCGAAGGGGCCGCGTCCGGGGCGTCCCCGCGCGCGTCCCGTTCCAGTCTTTCAAGATAATAGCCGTAGTTCCCGTAGAAAAGCCGGGGAACGGACCGGCCGCGCGCGGAGGGGCCCTGGCCGCCGGGAAAGGCCAGCTCCAGGGTTTTGGTGGAAAGGGCCTCCATGAAGGAGCGGTCGTGCGAGACAAAGATAATGGTTCCGGCAAATTTTTTCAGGGCGTCAAGGAGTATGTCTTTGGAATGAATATCAAGGTGATTGGTCGGCTCGTCCAGAACAAGCAGGTTCACGGGTTTAAGGAGTATTCTCAAAAGGGCAAGGCGGCTCTTTTCCCCGCCTGAAAGGACGGAAAGCGGCTTGTAGACATCGTCCCCCCTGAAAAGAAAGGCGCCGAGCATATCCCTTATTGTGGGGATAAGGGCCGCGCCCGCTTCCCTTTCCATAAATTCAATAACCTGCGGTGAATCCCCCAGGGCAAAAGCTCCGGGAGAAGCGGGCATATCCGCCGTTGTTTCCGCCTGAATTCCCGGAAGGAATTCTACCGGAATTCCTGGAAGGAATTCCGCCGACTCCTGCGAAAAATACCCCGGAACTATTCCCGCGCCGTAGGTTACCTTTCCGTCGTAGTCCCTGTCCGCCCCGGCGATAATCCTGAGCAGGGTGCTTTTGCCCGCCCCGTTCCGGCCGGCCACCACGAGCCGCTCCCCGGATTCAAGGGCAAGATCAAGGGCGGAAAAGATCCGCCTTTCGCCGTAGCTTTTCCCGGCCCCTTCAAGGGTCAGCGCGACGCGGCCGGAACGGGGCGGCGGCGGAAACGAAATGGAAATTTTTTTGAGCGATTCGGGGATCGTTATCTTCTCCATCTTTTCAAGCATTCTGATCCGTTCCTGGACCATGGCGGCCTTGCTGGCCTTGTAACGGAAACGGCGGATCAGGGCTTCGGTTCTGGCAATTTCTTCCTGTTGTTCGGCGTAGCGCTTGGCCAGGCCCGCCAGTTCCTGTTCCCGCGTTTTTTCATAGGCGGTGTAATTGCCCGCGTAGCGTTTAAGGCTGCCCTCGAACAGTTCGTACACTTCGTTGACGGTGAAGTCAAGAAAATAGCGGTCATGGGAAACAAGGAGATAGCCGCCCCGGAAATTCATGAGATGATTTTCAAGCCAGTTTCTGGCTTCTATGTCAAGATAATTGGTCGGCTCGTCCAAAAGGAGTATGTCGGGCTCTTCAAGCAGCGCCTTGGCAAGGGCAATGCGCATCTGCCAGCCGCCCGAAAATTCCTCCGTGTTTCTTGACGGATCGTCCCTGGAAAAACCAAGCCCGGAAAGCACCGAGGAGATCGCCGCTTCCCGCCTGTAGTAGCCGGAATGTTCCACCGCTTCCTCGAGGCGGTGGTATTCGTCCAGCAGCCCTGCGGTACGGCCGCCGTCTTCCTTCGTCTCCTCAAGTCCCCGGCCCAGTTCCTCCATGCGGGCCATCATGTCCGTAACCGCGCGGAAGGCGCCCTCGATCTCTTCCCGCAGGGTTTTTCCCCGGTGGACAATTCCCGATTGGGGAAGGTAACTGGTCCGCGTTCCCTTTTCTATGGCCCTGCTGCCCGAATCGGCGGCCAGAAGGCCCGCGATAACTTTCATCAGGGTGGTTTTACCCGAACCGTTGGCTCCGGCAAGGCTCGCCCTGGTACCGGCGGTGAGGTTGAGGCTCACATCTTTAAGGATGTCACGGTCGGCAAAGGCAAGGGAAACACGGGAAAACTGGACAAAGGCCATCTACAGTTCCGTGGGGAAAAAATACAGCACCATGGGAGAAGAAGAGCGGCGCCGGACCATATTCCCCTCAAGGCTCGTATCGGGAACATGCTCAAGCCTGAGGCCGCGGCTGTCGAGGGCGTACATGAAACGCGCGGCCTCTCCGCCGGGTCCGTCGAAGCGGAGGGAAAAAGCCCCGGTGTACCGTTCCTGCATGGCAGGGGAAAGGAACAGATCCATGCTGATGGTTCCCGTCGGCGTATCGGGGGGAACTATGGCCGGAACAAGAAGATCGTTGCCGGTCCAGGTAAAGACCCCCTGGGCGGTAAAGGAAAGTATGCCGTAGTTGTTGCTCATGTAAACAGGGCCCGTATCGTACACAAGGCGGAACAGCTCGTCCCGGCGGGCGTTTTCCTGGATCATGATGTCGTCCACATCCATGGGAAGGGAAACAAACAGCAGCGTCCGCAGCGCGCCCCCCGGCTCCGTATACTGAACGGCAAGGAGCGTGTCTGACCTGAGGTTCATTCTGAGGGACGAACCTTCAAAGCGCCAGGAACGCCCCCCTTCGGATCGTATGCCCGTGTAGGTAAAGGTACGGTCCAGATCGGAAGTGAAGATCCGGGCCGTTCCCGTTTCGCTGCCGGGAAAGAAGCCCCAATGTTCCGCGAGATCTTCAAGAACTACGCGCCTGTTGTTGACCATGGTTCCGTAGGATTCAGGCGACCATGTTTTTTCCAGAAGCCGGTCAAGATCGGGATCTTCCTCCTGCCTGGCGTCCGTCTCGACGGCCAGTTTTCCGCCGTGATGTTCAAAGAGCCGTAACCGGTATGAAAAACAGTAACCCCTCGTGCCGTCCTCGGCAAGGACGAGGAACCAGCCGCCGGGAAGCGGCTCGCCTGTCGTGCTTACCGCGGGAGTACCGTCCACCTTTTCGAGGATCTTGAGGATCTCCCCGATTTTAAGGCGGTACACCCGGCGGGAACCGTTGTCGGGATTTTCCCTCACCGGAAGGCCGTCCTGCAGGGTTTCCGCG
Source organism: Treponema sp. (assembly GCA_031268385.1). GTDB lineage: Bacteria > Spirochaetota > Spirochaetia > Treponematales > Breznakiellaceae > JAIROE01. Next base: position 5,123 of record JAIRXH010000172.1, read on the forward strand.
TAGGTTCCGGCGTACTGCGAAAAGGCGTCCGCCCATTTTTGGGCGGCCCGTTTGCTGCCCACAAGCTCAAGACGGGACAGGGGAATTTCCATTTTGTCTATTCCCTGTCCCCGGTAATGTTCGGGAATGCCCACCACCCATACCCGGCTGATGGAGGATCGTATGTACACGGGAAGCACCGTCCCCGACGGGACAGGCGGATCTTCGGCCGACCAGAGCAGCACGCCCCAGCCCAGCCGCGAACACGAAGACAGCAGCGCCGAGACCAGAACGCAGCACAGAACCGCGCGCGCCGCGCACGGCGGAACACGGCGCGGGAATATTCCCTTACGCATAACGGCGGTGATCATCATCCTCTATTATAATCCAGGGAAGCGCGGTTTTCATAGATACCGTTACATTCCGCCTTTCAGCCTGTTTGTCCACAGCCTCAGTTCATGGGAAGCCCAGTGGACAATAAGCAGGCGCAGGCGGTCGTGGGAAGAAAGCTCGTCGTCAAGAACGGTTTCGGAAAGCACAAGCTGCACAATGTCCGGGCAGAGGCTATCTGGCAGTTCCAGTATCCACCGCGAAAGGAGGGCGCCGTCGTTGTCCCGGACAAGCGCGGCGGAGGCCGCCTCAAGATTTTTGGCGTGTTTTGCAATGACGGCGAAGTTGGATTTCTTCCGCAGTCCCTTCCGCACCAGGGAAATGTTGTAAAATTCAAAGGCCGCCTCCGCCTCGTCCATGGCCAGTATGGCCGCGAGGGACGGTTCTTCCAGATAGCGCACCAGAATGGGATAAAACTGATTCTGCGTATCAAGAATGGCCGCCATGGCCAGCACCACTTCGTCCCGCAGATACGGCGGAGGATCGGTAACCCGCAGTATGTCCATAAGCACCGAAAGGGAATTGGGAGACCCGTAAATGCCGAAGGCCTCAACGCCCATGATCTTGAGGCGGGGATTCGAGGCGCCAAGGATGATCTGTTCCATCTGCGGCCTGAACGCGTGATCCCCAAGCCGGGCCAGGGCTATCATGGATTCGCCGGCAAGCATGTAGTCCGTAGAGGCGGCAAGCTCCCGGAGCAGGGAAATGGCGGAAAAACAGCCGTGGTTTCCCAGAATACGGGCGGATATATAAGCCGTCGTATAGGGGTTGTTGATGAGATCCTGGATCAGCGCCCTTTCGGCGTCTTCCCCAAGGGTTTTAAGCGTCTCCATGGCCCGCAGCGATTCAAGACGCACGGCAAGCCTGGGAGACCGGGCCCGCTCCAGCAGCCCCTTGATGGAAAGCTGTGAAGGAGTGTCGTGGAGCGCCCCCAAGAGCAGTTCCTCCTCGCGGGAATCGCGGGTTTTGTTAAGGCGCTCCAGAATGGAAATGGCCTGGAGATCCCGAAAGGAAAACATTACCTTGAGGGCGTTGAGGAACGGAAGGGCGCCCAGAGGCGTCATGTTCTTCTGCAGTACAATGACAAAGGAGGTAAGGCCGATAAGGATGATGTACAGGATCTTGAAATTCCAGAAGGCGGAAAGCCCCGCGGCGGCGAGTATGTCCAGCAGAAGGCCCGCAAAAAAGGAACCGCCGGCCCCGGCAACGCCGAATACCAGGAAGTAAAGTATCCCCATGTCCAGCATCATTTCCCCGGGAACCAGCCCCAGAAAGTAGGTCTGGGCTATGCCTTCGGCGCCAAGAAAACCGAAGTTGAGCACAAAGGAAAGGAAGGTAAGAAACAGAACCGCGGTCGTCATGTTGCCGACAGCGTTCCGGGGAAAAAAAACGATGGGGATCATGCTGACAAGGCCTATAATCGTACAGATGATAAAGATTGGTTTTGCCCCAATGCGGTCCACAAGAAATTTGATAAGGAGACCTATCATCAAATTCCCCAGCCCCCCGAAAACGGAATAGAGGGAAACCATGCCGTCGTTCTGCATGAACACTTCCCGCGAATACACCACGACAAAGACCCTTGAAACCCCCGAAACCAGCGCCACGATAAAGAGTATTCCCATGAAACGCCGCAGTCCCGGCTGGGAAAAAGCGTCCCTGAAAATTGCGGCAAAATGTATCTTTCTGCCGCCTTCCTCGCCGGGAGGCTCGGGCACCTTCCGTATCAGCCTTCCGCTCAGGATACCGGAGGCAATGCCGCCGGCCATAATAAGGGAATAGAGGAAGAGGGACGGCTCCCGTCCAAGCACCATGGCGACAATGAAGCCCGAAAACATCCCCACAGCGCTGTTGATAATCTGTATCTGCGTCATATAGCTGCCCCGATCCGGGCCCATAGCCATTTCGTTAAGGACGGGGTTGTTGCCTATCATCCCAATGCCCCGTATAACGTGGAACAGCGACACGCCAAGGAGGATTAACCCCAGAGCAAAATCGCGGTGGCCCAGAGCGGCGACAACAGGGGCAACGACCACCGGGGCCATGCCTATGGCCCGCCAGGTCCAGGCAAAGCTGAAAATGCCCGTTATGGAAAAACGGCGGGCGAGTATCTTCCCCACAGGCAGGAAAAAAAAGGAAACATAGAGGATGGCGTTGATAAGCCCCAGATAGGTAGACGACGCGTGCAGCCGCATGGCAAGCAGCGTGATGATGCTGCCCACGAGAAAATTCCACGAGAGGGCGTTAAAAACATTAAATAAATTGTAGGTTTCCCTGGCTTTACCCAGATGGTACGGCGACAATACGGCGGCTGACATATTCCCCTGGATTCTCCTCTCTATAGTATCCGCCCCCGGCATGAATGACAAGGGACAAACGTGAAGCTACGCTTCACGTTTGTCTGGGGAGTTTGGCAGCGTTTATACGCGGGTTTAGGGCCGATTCGTACTTTGAATGCTGCAAAACTCCGGACGCTTTGTGGTTTTTGTTCTTTTGGAAGAACGGAATTTGCGGAAAGTGTATGTGATGTCCGGTATATGGATCTTCGTGTGTTTTTCTGATACCATGCCGTATGGACTACAACGCGCTGCTGAAACCCGGCATTACGGCGGAAAAAACGCAGACTGTCGCCGACGGCAACACCGCCGATTCGCTGGGGAGCGGCGGCCTGCCCGTTTTCGCCACCCCCGCCATGATAGCCCTCATGGAAATGACGGCGGTAGCCGCCGTGGATCATCTGCTGCCGGAAGGCTGGGCTACCGTCGGCACGGAACTCAATGTCAGGCACCTTTCCGCCACTCCCCCCGGCATGACCGTAAGGGCGCGGGCGGAACTCCTTGAAATCGACAGGCGCCGCCTTGTCTTCAGCGTGGAAGCCTTTGACGGCGCGGGCAAAATAGGAGAAGGCGTTCACGGCAGATTTATCATCGAAAAAGAGAAATTTTTGAAAAAAACGGCGGAAAAAAAGCGGCCCCATTAAAGCGCGGCGCATGACAGCCCCCTTATACAAGTATAAGAGGTTTTCGTGAAAAAAACGATGCGGAACGCGGCATTGCTGGCCGCCCTGGTTCTGCCGCTGTGCGCCTGCGCCGGTTTCGGGCCGGGCGGAAGGGGCAGAATTACAGGCGGCGCGGCTTACCGGAGCGCCGTATACGAGGGAACGGGCCGGGGTTTCCGCGGTACTGTCAGAGTTGCGGTGCGTCTTGAGGCGGGCGGCATAACGGACATACGGATCATCGAACACCACGATGACCAGGCGGTAGGCGGGGCCGCCATGGAGGAGCTTCTTGACCAGATACTCCTCTACAACACCGCGGATCTTGACGCGGTATCGGGGGCCACCGAATCAAGCGCGGGCTTCCTCGAGGCGGTAGAAGACGCCCTTGCCAGAGCCGGCGGATTGGAGGATTCATGAGCGACTGTATTTTCTGTAAAATCGCGGGGGGAGAGGTTCCCTCCGAAAAAATTTACGAAGACGCCGACATGCTGGCCTTCCGCGACATTACGCCCCAGGCGCCCGTTCATTTTCTGGTGATCTCCAAAAAACATATACGAAGCCTTATGGAGGCGGAAAAGGAAGACGCCCCCCTGTTGGGAAAACTGCTCCACAAGGCAGGGGAACTGGCGGCGGAGCAGGGCTGTTCCGAAAAGGGGGCCCGTTTTGTGATCAACTGCAAGTCGGACGGGGGCCAGACGGTCGATCA
>JAIRXH010000005.1 GCA_031268385.1 Treponema sp.
ATTGTCAAAAGCGATGCGGAAGCGCTGTCGTTTTTTGAACAGCCCGAGCGCTACCGGGGCCTTGCCGCGGAAAAAGCGAAAGAACTTTCGGCAAAGTACAGAAAACTGATGACAGCCAAAAACCCTTCGGGCGGGGGCGGCGTTTGATCCGTCCGGGGAATTCGGCATCCATGCGGATTTCCAGCTTTGAGTTTTGGAAACAGTATGAGTCTCCGCAGAGCAGAGCGCGAACCAGAAGTTCGACGGGGTATTAAACCAGACTTTCGAATAAAAACTTTTAATTGGGAGAAAACGATGTTTGAAGAAGCGTACTCTTACGACGATGTTCTTTTGCTGCCGGGGCATTCCGACATCCTGCCAAAGGACTGCGATGTGCGGACCACCCTGTGCGCCGATGTAAAACTCAACGTGCCGGTCATTTCGGCGGCAATGGATACGGTGACCGAGGAAAAACTTGCCATCGCCATCGCGCTTGAGGGCGGTTCCGGGGTGATACACCGGAACCTCAGCCCCGAAGAACAGGCCGCGCAGGTGGCGGCGGTAAAACGCTACCTCAACTGGATTATCGATTCTCCTGTTACGGTAGGGGAGGATTTCAAAGTCCGGGACGTAAAGGAACTGATGGACCGTTTTAATGTTTCCGGGACGCCGGTGCTCGACCGGGAGGGCAGGCTTGTGGGGATTATCACGAGCCGGGATCTGCGCTTTTGCAGGGACGACACGCTTCCGGTAATAGACGTGATGACAAAGGACCCGGTTGTGGAGCAGGGCATCCCGACGGTGTCCAGCGCCCGCGAAAAATTTGACAGGCACCGGATAGAAAAACTGCCGGTGGTAGATTCCGAAGGAAGGCTGACGGGGCTTATCACGGGAAAGGACATGGAAAAGCACGACAAGTTCCCCCAGGCGGCCACCGACCGGGGGGGCCGGCTTATTGTGGGCGCGGCGGTTTCCCCCCAGGACTGCGCTACCCGTATGCCCCTGCTTAAAAACGCCAAGGTTGACTATGTGGTGCTCGACACGGCCCACGGGGATTCCCGGAATGTGATGGAGGCGGTGCGGAAGATCAAAGGCGATTACGGTATCCCGGTCATAGGCGGAAATGTGGCTTCCAGGGAAGGGACGCGCCGGCTTATCGAAGCGGGCGCCGACGCGGTGAAGGTGGGCATAGGGCCCGGCAGTATTTGTACTACCAGGGTAGTAGCCGGAGTCGGCGTGCCTCAGTTCACCGCGGTCTGGAACTGCGCCGAGGAAGCGGCCGGCCGGGGCATCCCGGTAGTAGCCGACGGCGGCATCAAATTTTCCGGCGATATTACAAAGGCCATCGGCGCCGGCGCCAATGTTGTAATGATAGGGAATCTGTTTGCCGGCCTTAAGGAATCGCCGGGGGACGAGATCATCTACGACGGTAGAATTTACAAGGAGTACCGGGGCATGGGGAGCATGGGCGCGATCCATGACGGCAGCGGGGACCGCTACCAGATAGGCAAGGACGAAAGCCCTGTCCCCGAGGGCATTGAGGGCCGGGTGCCCTACAAGGGGGAGATGCGGAACTACCTTCGGCAGCTTGTATCCGGGCTGAGAAAGGGCATGGGCTACTGCGGCTGCAAAAATATCGGCGAGCTAAAAAAGTACCGTAAATTCACCAAGATTACCGCCGCGGGCCTAAGGGAAAGCCACGCCCATGACGTAACCATTACGCAGGAGTCCCCCAACTATTCGCCGTCTTAAAGAAAAGCTGGAGGGGTGGTACCGGAAGGCCAGCAGGCCCGAATTTATCCTGAGCGATCCGGTGCAGTTCCCCCGCCGTTACTCCTCCCGCGCCGATATTGAAATCGCCGCCTTTCTCGCGTCCGCCATTGCCTGGGGGAGGCGCGACCTTATACTCCGTTCGGCGGAAAAAATGTTCGGCCTTCTGGGCCCCAGTCCTTACGGCTATGTGGTGAAGGGCAATTACCGCGCTCTTAAAGACGGCCCCATACACCGCACTTTTTTCGAGCACGATCTGAAATACTTCTGCCGCGGTTTCAAATACTGTTATGAAAAATACGGAAGCCTGGAAGCGGTTTTCGCGCCCGCCGCGTCCGGCAGCGGCAACGGAATCTGGGACGGCATCGCCCTTTTCCGGGACGCCATGGCGCGGGGAAACAACGGGCGCTTCAGCAAGCACATCGCCGACCCGCGTTCCGCATCGGCCTGCAAACGCCTCAACCTTAGCCTGCGCTGGCTTGTGCGCCGGGAAGGGCCGGTGGATCTGGGCCTCTGGCAGAGCATAACCCCCGCCTCCCTCTACATACCCCTTGACCTCCATGTAGGGCGCGTTGCCCGGAGCCTCGGCCTCCTCGATCCCGCGCGGAAGGCCAACGACAGAAAAGCTGTCATTACCCTGACGGAAAAACTGCGCGCCTTCTGCCCCGAAGATCCCGCGCGCTACGATCTGGCCCTGTTCGGCGCGGGAGTGGACGGGGAAGAATCGTAAAGGGCGCAGCCATGCGACACGCAGCCATGCGGGCTCTTGACACAAGAACGGGGAACCAGTATGGTGGAAATAGGAGTTTCTGTGGCAAAAGAAGAAGCTATTGAAGTAGAAGGGGTGGTTCGGGAAGCCCTGCCCAACACTATGTTCCGGGTAGAGCTGGATAATCAGAACGGCCATCTCATTTTAGCCCACCTTTCGGGCAAGATGCGGAAGCACTATATCCGCATTGTCCCCGGCGACCGGGTGAAGATCGCGCTTTCCCCTTACGATCTGAGCCGCGGGCGGATTATTTACCGCGAACGTTAGTGGCCGGACGTTTCCGTTTCCTTTAACAGTACCCAGGTTGCGCCGCTCCCCCCCATGGCCGCGGTGCCGTGGCCGCTTTCTCCGGCGAAGGGGCACTTTTCTATAAAGTTGCGTACCATCTCTTTCAGCACCGTGTCCCCGCCGGAATGGTTCCCCTTCCCGTGTATTACGAGGACTTTTTCAAACCCCCGGCGTCGGCTGTCCCCGAAAAAGGTATCCAGCGCGGTATAGGCCTCGCCCCGGGTCAGTCCGTGAAGGTCGATGACGGCGTCCGCTGTCTTTGCGAGGAGCCTGCGCCGTTTTGCCCCGGCGTCGTGTTTCGCGGCGATCCCCTCTTCTTCCGCGTCCTTGTCATAAATACCGTTGACACGGAGCCAGGCTATGAGCGGATCGACTTTGTCCGGCTCTTTCCCGGCTTTCCCGCCGCCGGAACCGATTTTCCCGCTTTTTCGGGCCTTTGCCGTCTGTTTATCCCATTGATCCAGAATGTCGCCAAAATTCATATATTGCTGCTGCCCAGAACGCTCCAAAAACCCGGCAGGATTCCCGAAGCCGCCCTGTGTCCCATAAAATTAAATTTCTCTGGAATATAACCCCTGTAGCAGGCCGAAAGTTACGCGATTTCTCCGGGTTAGCCTGATGTTCGATGCTCGATATGTTTGATGCTGAACGGTTGAGGTTTGATGACTGATGCCCGCCGCGGCGGTGGGTTATTCGAGGAGGGTCTAATACCCAAGAACCCGTTCACCGGTTCGCGGGGGAGCCTCTGGGGCGGTTCAATTCCCTGCCACTGATGGCGGGGTAGCAGACCCCCAGTATAAAATGAGAAAAGTCCGTAGGACTTTTTCTTCTCGAACGAAGATACCC
>JAIRXH010000061.1 GCA_031268385.1 Treponema sp.
AACTTGTGGCTAATCAGCGTTGCCCTGTTATTTTTCTCGTTTTCCTGCGGAAAACTGCGAAAAATCTATAATTTTGTAGCACTGATTTATTCGCATTCGAATAAATCAGTGCTTCCTTAACAGGCGTTACCCCAATTGGCCCGCGTGGTCCGTGGGGCCTGTGTGGTCTGTGGTTACTCCGAATTCGGAATTACCGCGGAAAATGATTATTTTCTTGACAGATCCAAAAAACCAAACGTATAATTATTGGTTAAACGCGAATTCCGGCGCTTTTTAGGGGGGAAATCATGAAAACGGTTAAAGATTCCGTTAACGCCGTTCAGGTTGACAGGACGCTGCTGTTAAAGGCGTCTGTGGAAAACATGATGGACGCGGGCGTCAGAAAGACAACTTTTTATTCGCTTGCGGGAGCATCGCTCAGGCGTACCGAAGGGGAACCCAAACAGATACGGCGGGCAAAGGCGTTCGCGTACCTGCTGGACATGGTAAAGCTTGAGGTTCATCCCCATGAACTCCTGGCGGGAAGCATCAGCGGCATGTGGCCGGTTGATCCGCACAAGCCGGACTACGAAGAACAATACAAAGAAGCGGTGGCGGCAATCGAAGCAAAGATACACCTGAAACCGGGGGACAAACCGCGTAAAATCCGGGGTCTGGTCGGCATGACCTCCGAACCGCCCAAAGGCATGCCTTCACGTTTTGCCATGATGGCCCGCGATCACTTTGACGCCAACATCGATTTCCGGCGCCTGCAGAAAATAATCGGGGAGATGCGGGAAAAATACGCGGGGCAGGACGGCATAAGTCCCGCGGAAATTTCCGGCATGATGGAACACCTGTTTACCTACGATTACGGCGAAGATACCGATCTGTACTGGGATTTCAACTGGTATTCGGCAAACCACATCAGTTTGAATTACGAAAAGGTTATCAACGAAGGATGGGCCGCCATTCTGGCCGATATTGAAAAACGGCTCCAATCCGGGGATCCCGAAAAAAAGGAGTTTTACACCGCCGCCCGCATTGCCGTCAAAGCGGTTATACGGTACATCAAACGGTACGCCGGCGTCTGTCTTGACGCGGCGGCAAAAGAACGTGACGGCAGGCGGGCCAAAGAACTCGGGGAAACAGGAGAAAGGCTCAACAGGATAGCCGCCGAAAAGGCGTCGTCCTTTAAAGACGCCATGCAGCTTCTGTGGATTACCCACATCATCGCCAATACCCAGCTCGGCTGCGCCCTGTCCTTTGCCCGTTTTGACCAGTACATGTTTCCTTTTTATGACGCGGATATCAAAAGCGGCCGGATCACCGGCAAAGAAGTTCAGGATTATCTGTGCTGCATGTTCCTCAAGGTGAACGAACCCAAAATGCGTACCGTACAAAGCATGACCCTTGGGGGAACGACCATCGATGGAAAGGACGCCTGCAACGAACTTACCCGGCAGGTTCTCACAGCCGCCCGCGTCGTAAAACTGCCCTACCCCAACATAGCCCTCCGTGTGGCGAAAGACATAACCCCCCAGTGGGCGTATGACCAGGCGATGGAAACAATCAAATGCGGCTTCGGCATGCCCATGCTGGTAAACGACGATGTATGGATAAAAAATTTTGTTGAACTGGGATTGAAGATCGAAGACGCGCGGGATTACTACAACATGGGCTGCGTCGAAATGCTTGTACAGCACAGGCACGCCGGCTGGTATTACCCCGGACACAAATTCGTAAACTCCTTTCCCCTGATGCTCCGGGAAGCGCTCGTTCCCCATCAAAAGGGGGAACGCCGCTTTGACTCTTTTGACGGCATTCTGTCCGCCGTCAGGGAAAAAATTGCCGCGGAAATTCGTGATTTCAAAATACGGCCCGGACAGGAATTCAGCACCAGTACAGGCTATGATCCGTTTGGGTCCGTTTTGACGGACGGCTGCCTTGAACGCGGCATGGACATGTGCCGGGGCGGAGCGGAAATTCCGGCCCATATCGCTATATGGGGACAGGGTTTCGGCACCATGGTCGATTCCCTCGCGGCGATTAAAACACTGGTCTTCGATCAAAAGAAACTGTCCCTGGACGCGCTGCTTGACGCGGTGGACAGAAATTTCGCGGGCGATGAAGTGCTCCGTCAGTACATCCTGAATTCGGTTCCCCATTTCGGAAACGATATTGAATGGGTAGACGCCATGGCGTCGGACCTGTACAGCGTCTACACAACCGAAGTGTTCCGCCTCAACGACGGATCAACGCCGATGAAATACGTGAGTTCATTCTTCAGTTACACAAGCCATGTCAGCATCGGCGAAATTACCCCCGCGACCCCGGACGGCCGTTTGAGCGGCGCCCCCCTGAGCGACAATCTTGGGCCCGGTCAGGGGCGGGACATTGAGGGGCCGACAAAGCTCATGAATTCACTGCTCAAGCTGGATTACGGGAAGCTGAACGGCGCCGTCGCGACAAATCTCAAGGTAAGCGCGAATCTGTTTAACACCCAGGGCGGAATGAAGGCGCTCGAAGATCTGCTTCTTGCCTATATGAGGGCGGGAGGTCCCCAGATACAGGTAAATTTTGTCCGCCGCGAAGATCTGCTTGACGCCCAGCTTGATCCGGTAAAATACCGTGACATTGTGGTCCGCATCGCGGGGTTCTGCGAGTATTTTGTCAACCTTGATATCGGACAGCAGGAAGAAATTATCGCCCGGACGGAACATTCGGCGTAAGGAAAAAGGCTGCATACCCGGAATGAAAATCGGAGAAGACATAACGGATGAAAACATACAGCGCAAGACAGGCAGCATATTCAATATTCAATTTTTCAGCGTCCATGACGGTCCCGGTATTCGTACCACGGTTTTCCTGAAAGGCTGTCCGCTTCGCTGCTTGTGGTGCCACAATCCCGAAGGCATTAAAAAACAAAAACACCTTGCCTTCGCGGAGAGGAAATGCATCAACTGCGGCGTCTGCGCGCAGGTCTGCCCCCAGGTCCATTCCTTTGACGGCGGAAAGCATGTTGTGAACCGGGCGGCCTGCGCCATGCGGGGGGCCTGCGTTGACGCGTGCGCCGCCCGCGCCCTTGAAATTGTCGGCCGGGAAGCCAGCGTCGGGGAAATAACCTCGGAAGTCATGCGGGAAAAGCGCTTTTATGAAGGCAGCGCAGGCGGCGTTACCGTATCGGGAGGAGAGCCTTCCATGCAGCCGGAATTCCTTTTCGCGCTGGTCAAAAACATCAAAAAAGAAAATATACATGTCGCGCTTGAATCAAGCGGCTTCTGCGATTATTCGGTTCTGGAGGCCGTGCTGCCCTACGTCGATCTTTTTTTGTATGACTGCAAAGAAACAGATCCCGAACTGCACAGAAAGTTTACCGGGGTGGACAACAAACTGATCCTGGAAAATCTGCGGAATCTCTACAAAGCGGGCGCACGGATACGGTTGCGCTGTCCTCTTGTCCGCGGTTTGAACGACAGGGACGATCACTTCAGGGGAATCGCCGCCCTTTCAAAAGAAATGGACGGGCTTGAGGGCGTGGAAATTCTGCCCTACCATAAACTTGCCGCGTCCAAGGCAGATCGCATGGGTCTTGAGCGGCAGGATGAATACGAACAGATCCCGAGGGAAGAATCGGACAGGTGGACCGATAAAGTTCGTGAATACGGCGGAAGGGTTATTGTTTCCTGACGTTAAAACAGCACTGATTTATTCGTATTCGAATAAATCAGTGCTTCCCTGGAAAAAACGCGCCGTTTTTTTTATTTTTTTGTTGACAGCCCGGAAAAGCAGGACATATAATTATTGGTAAAATTGAATTCCAACATTTATTACAGGAGGATCTGCGATGAAAACAACGGTAAAGATTCTTTTTCTTGCGTTGATCGTTTTAACGGCCGCGGGAGCGGTATTCGCCGGGCCCAGTTCCCAGGGGGGTAAAACCAGAATCGAGTTTGTCAGCCTGAAGCGGGAAGCCGTCGACATCATGAACAAGCTTATTGCGGATTTCGAGGCGGAGAATCCTACAATAGATGTAGAACAGACTATTGTACCGGATCCCGAACGGGTTCTTACCACGCGCATGGCTTCCAACGATGTGCCGGATCTGTTCTCCCAATGGCCTACGGTAAACTTTCAGCAGCGGGTTGACGCGGGACATATAGCGGATATATCGGATCTTCCGGCGATACGGAACATCAAAGACGACGCCCTCAAGGTGACCCGGTACAAAGGAAAAGACTGGCTTATCCCCATTTCCTACAATACCATGGGCGTTTGGTACAACAAGGACATATTTGCCAGGTACAATATCGCCGTCCCGACAACATGGGCGGAATTTATCAATGCCTGCAAGACCCTCAAGGCCAACAACATCACGCCGGCGCTGATCTGCGGCAAGGAACTGGAGCCGACGCGGCAGGATATGTGCGTGTATCTCCTGACCGTTCCCGATTATGACGCTCTCCAGGCCGACTGGGCCGCCCGCAGGGTGGATCTGAACAAGCCCTACGGAAATCAGCTTCGGGACATGGCCAGGCGTATTGTGGAATACCAATCCTACGCCCAAGCCGATGTCATTGGTTCCGGCCGCGATCAGCTCCGCGCGGACTTTGCCTCCGGCAGGGCCGCCATGTACATCGAGGGAAGCTGGTGTATTCCTACCTTTGAGGCGGCGAATCCGAACCTGAATTTCTCCCTGATGCCGCTGCCCGCGGTGAACGCCGCCGATACCAGAGTAACGGCCTTCCCCGGCGACTTTGCCATAACCATGGCGTCTTCCGCCAAATACCCCGCGGAATCGAGGAAATTCCTTGAATTTATAACAACCCCCGCCGCGGCTACCTACTATGCCCAGAAGGACGGTTCCATCTCCTGTATCAAGGGCGTCACCTATGTCGCTCCGCAGTTGGCGGATCAGCAGAAGGTCATCGACGGCGGCCGCAGCAGATCGCCGGCGGACGTTATCTGGACAACCAAACAACAGGACGATATAGGCGCGGCGCTTCAGAATCTCTACATGACAGGCGACATCGAGAAATTTGTGACAACTTTGCAGAGCGTCTGGAATAACGGCTAATCTTCCCTTAAAAAAGAGGCCATGGGAAACGCTATGGTCTCTTTTTTTGTGTTTACGGCCGTTGTTATAAAACAAGCGGGTCTTTTTCAAAACTCCGGTTTTGAAAAAGACCCCGGATGTAACGGGAAAAACCGCGCTTCTGGCCGGGTTTTCCAGGGGCAATAAGGGGACGCAAGACATGAAAAAATCCTGGAGAAACACAAAAAAAACGGGGTATTTTCTTTTTTCATTTCCGGTGCTCCTCCTTTTTATTGTTCTCTATGGCATTCCCATGGTGCGGGGCGTACTCTACAGTTTTACCAACTGGAACGGATTGTCCAAAACCTACAAATTTATTGGTTTTAATAATTATGTCCAGATTTTTACCACTCCCCGTATTATTAACTCCATGGGATTTACCGTACGGTATACCATTCTTCTGGTACTGTCCGTGATGGTTTTGGCCCTTGTACTGGCGCTGATGGTAACGTACGCTATCGGCCCCCGGTTCAAGACTTTTTTCCGCTCCATGTTTTTTGCCCCGGTAGTATTGAGCCTTATCACCGTAGGTCTTATTTTCAACGAAATTTTTTACCGGATACTTCCCCAGTTTGGAAGGATGATAGGCAGCGAGATTCTGTCCAGAAACATTCTGGGAAATCCGAAAACGGTTATCTTTGGCATCCTTATTGTCAACATCTGGCAGGGGGTCGGCATTCCTTTTGTCATGATACTGGCGGGTCTTCAAAATGTTCCCCAGGATCTCTACGAGGCGGCGATCATTGACGGGGCGAACGCCATACAGGTATTCCGGAAGATCACCATTCCGTTCATCCTGCCCGTGCTCAATGTCGCCTTTGTACTTACCCTCAAAAACGGTTTAACCGTTTTTGAGTACATCCAGGCCATGACCGACGGGGGTCCCGCAAGGACAAGCGAGTCTGTGGGCTATCTGATCTACAAAATAGCCTTTTGGGAAGTCCAGATGAACAGCGCCATGGCTGTTTCGGTGGTGCTCTTAATCGTAATTTCCATGGTCTCCCTGGCCCAGATCAAACTCAGCTCCCGTTTTGAGGTAGGACAGCTATGAAAAAAGTACGGCCTGTAACCGTTATAGCTTATGTGGTCGCTGTCGTAACGGTATTGCTGGTACTGTTTCCTCTTTACCTCACCGCCGCGGTAGCCTTTAAAACTCCCGAACAGTCCGCGCAAAACTTTTTTTCCCCGCCAACGTCGTTTTACTTTGAAAATTTCAAAAAGGTAATGAGCGACAGGTATTTTTTCAACTATTTTTTCAATTCTTTTTTTATAACGCTGTTTTCCGTGGTGATCATCGCGGTGCTTATTCCCATGGTATCATTCTCCATCGCCAGAAACGGCAGGAGCAAATACTACAAGGCCATGTACCTCTTCTTTGTAAGCGGCATCTTTGTTCCCTTTCAGGTTCTCATGGTGCCGCTGGCTCAATTCGCCTCCAGAACCAATCTGCTGAATCGTCACGGCCTGGTGCTTATCTATATCGCCTATTCCGTCTGTCAGGGGGCCTTTCTCTTTGTGGCCTACTATAAATCGGTGCCCCTTGAACTTGAGGAGGCCGCCGAAATTGACGGCTGCGATCTGGTTCGTACTTTCTTTCTAATCATCTATCCCATTGTCAAACCCATGACGGTGACTATCATCATCCTTAACACGCTGTGGATATGGAACGACTTTCTCCTGCCCCTTATTATTTTGAACAAACATGGGTCCTCGTGGACCATGCCCCTGTTCCAGTACAATTTCAAGTCCCAGTATACCGCGGACTACAATCTGGCTTTCGCGGCGTTCATGTTCTCCATTGTACCCATGCTTGTGTTCTACGCTTTTTTGCAGCGGTATATCATACAGGGACTTACGGCGGGTTCCGTCAAGAGTTAGGGTAAAGGAGACTGTTATGCTGAACAAAACCATTATTCTGGGCCTGGCGCCTGTCAAGCGAAGTTTTCTTGACATGAACGAAGCCGTGCGCCAGAAGGAAAAATTCACGGCGGTTATAGGGAAATTAAGGCCGGACCTTGTGAAGATTGTCAACATCGACGATCTCTGCGAAAACGGCATTGCCTGCCGGCCTGAAACCGTGCCCAGGGCCGTTGAAAAATTCAGGAACGCAAAGATAGACGCCCTGTTTGTGCCGTTCTGCGATTTTGGGGAAGAGTCGGTCGCGGCGGCCATTGCCGGCGCGTTCAGGGTCCCCACCCTGGTATGGGGAGCGCGGGATGAGCACCCCAATCTGCCTGAAAAGAGGGGCAGAGACACCCAATGCGGTATGTTCGCGGCGACAAAGGTACTCCGCCGCATGGGCGTTACCTACAGTTACATATACAACGTACCGGCCGATACCGAAGATTTCAAACAGGGATACATCAACTTCATCAGGACCGCGGCGGTTGTAAGGGATATACGGGGTTTAAGGATAGGCAAGATAGGCGAGCGCCCTTCCCCTTTCATGAGCGTTCTCGCAAACGAGGCGGATCTCCTTGCCAGGTTCGGCATTTTGACCACGCCGATTTCCACCGCGTCAATAATGGACGCGGGACTGAAACTCGCGGAAAGCGGTGACGATGAATTCAAGGCTTACCAGGAAAGTCTTAAAAAACGTTTTGACACGGGCAGGATGAAAGACGAAGACGTAAAAAAAACCGCGGGACTTGTCCTGGCGACAAAAAGGGCGCTCGAAGAAAATGACTGTTCCGCCGGCGCTTTTGAATGCTGGTCGGCTTTCCATTCCGTCTTCGGATTTACCCACTGCGTCGCCGTGGGCGATCTTGCCGATATGGGCGTTTCCCTTTCCTGTGAATGCGACGTTAACGGAACCGTTTCCATGGCCATGCTGCGGGCGGCGGCCCTGTACGATTCCCCGGCTTTTCTCGCCGACCTGACCATACGGCATCCGGAGAACGAAAACGCCGAATTGTTGTGGCACTGCGGCCCCTTCCCCTACTCCCTCAAGGCGCCGGATTCGGGAGCGGACCTTGTAGACGGACAGGAGTGGTTCAGGATGAAGGACGGCAATCTTACCCTGTGCCGCTTTGATGAAATGGACGGGAACTACAGTCTTTTTGCCGGAGAGGGAAAAACAACGGAGGGGCCCGCAACGACAGGCACCTATGTGTGGCTTGAGGTAGACAACTGGAAACGGTGGGAAGAGAAACTCATTTTCGGCCCCTATATTCACCATATCGGAGGCGTTTACGGCAGGTATCTTCCGGTCCTGAGGGAAGCCGCCCGGTACATGGGCGTCAGCTTCGACAGCGCCCGGGAACAGGGGATACACAGCCTGTAGCCTTCCCGAAACGGGACGCCGCCGGGCCTTTATCCGGCCGGATACAGATCTTTTACACGGGAATAAAGGGAAAGGTACTTTTCATAAAGCCCGTCATACACCGCGGCGTATTCCCTGCGGCACGGTATTTTTTCCGCGGGCTTCATGACAAGAGCCGCGTCGTCAATGGTTTTATACGCGCCTATGCCCACCGCCGCGGCCAGGGCGACTCCCAGGGATGTAATAGAATCGGCCTTCCCCTCCATGGTCAGGACATCCGCGCCGCAGATATCCGCGATTATTTGCAGCCACAGCCGGGACTTGGCGCCGCCTCCTATTATCCGCACCTGTGAAACGCCCGTGTTTTCCCGGATCACCTCCAGAATGCTCCGTAACGCGAATCCTACTCCTTCAAGCACAGCCCTGGCAAAATGGCTCCGTTTGTGGTTTGAATCAATGTTAAAAAATACTCCGCGGGCGTTTGCGTCAAATATGGGAGAACGTTCGCCGTCAATATAGGGAAGGAAAAGAAGCGAGCCGCTTCCCGGAGGGGCGGCGCCCGCCTCAGCGTCAAACAGGGCCCCGCTTTCAATGGCAAGAAGAGACCTTGCCCACTCAACGCATTTTCCCGCGGCCTGCATGGCGCCGAATACGCCGAAACTGTCACCGTCAAGCGAAATGATGTTGAACACGCGGGATTTCCCGTCGATGACAGGCGCGGCGGAACCATAGGCCAGCCAGGCCGTTGTCCCTATATTGCCGTACACTTCCCCCCGCGCCGCGGTTATTCCCGCCCCCAAATTCGCGCACGCGCCGTCGCCTCCGCCGGCGATAACCGGAATTCCTTCCTGTATGCCAAGCGCTTCCCCGGCCTGTTTTGAAACTCTGCCGGTAATGTCGGTTCCCCGGTGCAGCGCCGGAAATTTTCCGGCGTCCAGGGACAATTCCCTGAAAACATCGTCCATATATTTTTTGCTGTGAATATCAATGACCTGCGCGTGGGAGGCGTCGGAAAGATCGGTTGTGTCAATGTTTCCCGTTATCTTCGCGGTCAAAAAATCCTTTGACTGCAGAAAACGGACGGTGTTTTTATAGATGTCAGGTTCGTTGTTCCTTATCCACAAAATTTTGCAGAGGGTGTTCTGGACGCTCAAAATGGAACCGGTTCTCCGGTACAGTTCGTCAGGACCGGCAACATCCCTGATGTAATTACACTCCCCGGCCGCGCGGACATCGGCGTGTATCATCGCCGGGCGCAGGGGATTGCAGTGAACGTCAACGGGAAGGCAACCCAGCATGTGGCCGGAAACCCCGACGACGTCGATCTTGCGGGCGGCGTCCCTGTTCCGCTCAAGGAGTTTTCTGGAAGTGACAGAGGCCCCTTCCCACCAGAGGAGGGGGTCCTGTTCCGCGCGGCCCTGGCCGCCGCCTGTTACGGGGTATTCTTTGGACACCGAATCGATGATCCGGCCTTCCAGGGAAACCAGGGTTGACTTTATCGCGCTTGTACCAATATCAAAAGCCAAAATGTACACCGGGCGTTCTCCTCCCCGATCACCAGCCTTCAAGCCTGAACGGCCCGCCAGGGTAACACTGATTTATTCGAATACGAATAAATCGGCGCTGCTTTAAAAGGTCAAAATAACCTTGAAGGCTTCCCTTTTTTCAAGCATCGATATTCCCAGGGCGGCGTCTTCCGCAGGAAGAACATGACTGTACATATCCTTTGCCCTGATCGTACCGTTACGCATCAATTCAAGAATCTCGTCATGGGTGCGGTGCTCATGGTAGGGATAGGTCATGATATGCACGCCGGTATTGTTGGGAAACGACAAAAGATCCATGGTGGACTGTCCCTTTTTCAGCACGCCGTACAAGCACACTTTCCCGCCCTGTTTGAGAAGGGACAGTCCCTGCCGGATGATGTCAAGGCTGCCGGCGGCGTCAATCGCGATGTCAAAACGCCTGTCCCCCAGAACGCCGGAAAGATCTTCCCTGGCGGAATTGACAAGAAGATCGGGAGACGCCAGCGTTCGTATCTTTTCAAGCCTTTCGTCATGATGACCGACGGTAACAACGGAACGCACTCCATAGGCCTTGATAAACTGATTAAGGCCAAGGCTCACCGCGCCGTCGCCGAAGATTATTACGTCCATGCCTTCTTTTATTCCAAAATTACGCAGCGCGCTGTAATTTTCCTTGTAGGTAAGGATCATGACCGCGTCGGTCCACGAAATATTATTGGGGAAAATTTTTGTCTGATAATCAATTTCTTCCGGCCAAAAGCGCAGGGCGCGCGCGTTGACGCCGTCTTCTTTCATTACGCGGTAGTCATAAGCCAGCGAATATTCCGTCATGCCGCCGTAGGCCATGCGGTAGCCGCATTCGGGAATGTTGGATGTTACCGGACAAACCACCCTGTCGCCGGGCCTGAAACTTCGAACCTTCCGGCCGGTCTCCACAATTTCCCCTACCGCCTCATGCCCCAGAATCACGGGGTATATAAAAGGAAAATCGGGATTGTCGGGATGCTCGCCATGGACAATCTTCAGATCCGTACTGCTGCAAATTCCGCATGCCTTTACCCGTACGAGACACTCATAATCCCCAAAAACCGGCATGGGAATATCGACACATTTTACCAGGGCGCGTTTGCCTGCCTCAAGAACGGCGACAGCTTTCACTCTTAACCTGCCTCTTTACGCGGAATGCATGGTGCGCATTATCACCTCATCCTGCTGTTTGGAATCAAGATAAACAAAATATTCGCAGAAACCGGCTATGCGGACTACAAGATCACGGTGCTTGCGGGGGTTGATTTTCGCGTCAAGCAGATCTTCCTGGCTTACAAAATTAACCTGCACCTGCGGGCCGCCGCCGCGAAGATAGGTCCGCAGCAAATTCCCCAAGGCAAGCGCCCCGCCCCTTGTGTTGAACAGCGAAGGGTTTACCTTGATGTTGGTCGCCAGAGAGCCGTTCAAATACGAATAATTCAGTTTAAGCAGCGTATTGAACAATTTCGTGGGACCTTTGGTATCGCGCCCCTGAGAGGGGCCCAGCCCGTCGGAAAGGGGAGCCCCGCCCGCCCGGCCGTCCGGCGTGGCGGGGGTAATTTCTCCGGTGCTGACGCTCCCGGTATAGCTGAAGTAGGAACTGACGTATTTTTCCGGTATTGTCCCGTCGTTGAGTTTGTAGACTTCTCCGGTGAAAGTTTCAAACATCCTGGAGGCCAGACTATCCGCCTCTTCAAGGTCGTTGCCGTAATGCTCGACAGCGTTAAGAACATGCTGGCGGAGGACTTCCTCTCCCCTGAAATCGTTTTCCACCGCGCCCAGAAATTCGTCAAGGGTAAGCCTTTTTTCCTCATAGACGATTTTTTTTACGGACATGAGGGAATCGACCGCCGTCGCAAGCCCCTTGCCGCCTATGGCGACATGCGCGGGCATTTCGGGCCCTCCCCTGTACATATCCAGTCCCTTTTCAAGGCAGCCGTCGACAAACATGGAGCCGAAGGGATCGCAGCCCTGGCTGTGGGGAAATGTAAAGCCGGCGGGAAGCCTGCAGCCCCGAATTCGCAGACGGATCTTTTCAAGGCAGGCGCCGAAGAGATCGTCAAAACCGTTCCAGGCGTACACACCCTTTTTGTAATCGTCGAACAGTTCCCGCAACAGATCGGGATATGAAACAAAGGTTTCGGGAAGAGAGATCCAGCCTGTGTGTTTGTTCTGAATGAGCATCTCCACACAGCCCATGTTGTAAAAATCCCTGGCCTCTTCGATCCTGTACCCCAGGGAGAAGAAGTTCTTTACCCACACATCGTCGTTGACAAGCATGGGCATGCCGAAACCCTGCCGTATTGTTTCAAGAGATTCATCGTACAGCCATTCGGGACTTGTGCCTTCGGCGACACGGACGGCAATATTCGGATAGGGAAGCCTTACAACACGGGCGGCTTCAAGGAATATCCGGGTAAGCTCGCTGGCGCCGTCCCCGCCCGACGGGGTGGTTCCGGCAAGCGTGACGCTTTGAACGGTCCGCATCTTGGGTTCGTTCACCTTGAGCATCATGCAGCAAAGAAGTTCCCGGACTTCTTCCCTGGTGATGATCCCGTTTTTCACGTCGTTTTCGTAGAAGGGGAGCATGTACTGGTCAAAGCGCCCAAAGGAAAGGGCGGAACCCAGCGCGGTATTGGCAATGATGTGGGTAATCCACAGGAGCTGCAGCGCCTCCCTGAATGTGGAGGCCTTTTCGACGGCAACCTTTTCAAGAATAACGCCTATGGACGCCAGCTCCCGGGCGCGCCTGTGATCCTGTTCCTTTTTGGCGGCCTGCGAATAGACGCCGGCGTACCGCCTTATATACCGGATTGCCGCCATGACGGAGATCCGCGCGGCGGTATAGAATTCTTTTTTTCCGGCGTCAGGGGTTTCCGCGAGCTTTTTCTCTATTTTTTCAAGGAGTCCCCCGTAACCGGTATTGATGATCATCCGGTAATTCAAATGAAGATGATTGGCGCTAATCCAGGGAAGCCCGTCAATGAGGCGCATTACATCTTCACCGTAATCGTACTGGAAAGTGAACTCCAGAACTTTCGCGATATGCTGCGGGGTTATTTCGGACGAATGTTCATATTTTTTCTGCAGTTCACGGGTAATTTCCTGCAGCCGGGAATATTCAATGTTGGCGTCGAAATTGTCCCTGGCCATAAGGGCCCACCGCGACGGGGAATTTCTTAAAACCGCCGCCTCAAACCTGATGGCGTCTTTTTTACCGGCCGCCCCGGCCGCGTTGAGTTCCGCCTCTATGGCGGCCTCCGCCTCTTTGAACTGTTCTTCATAATCCGGTACGGACGGATCCACAGGCCACATGCCCAGGATGGAACCCCCCAGTATTTCATGGGGAAGCACCGTCAAATCTACTCTGTCAAGGAGACGCTCAAAGGCCTTCGCCCGCCGTATCTGCCGCGGCTGACCGGAAGTTTCCGCCAGCGATTCGGCGACAAGCGGATAAAAAACGGTCTTTCTGACCCCTTCGTCCATCAGATCTTCAACAGTTTTTTTGAATTTCAGAATCCCGGCGTTCTTTTCCGAACTGCTTTCCCTTACCGCCGTCAGCAAATCTTCCATACAAATCAGCCCTCCTTGCCCCGCGCGCACACACCAGGCCAAAAATAACCGAAATCGGGGGCCGTTTCAACGGTTTTAAAACAACTTCAATCGTAATGAGTATACCCGTATCCCCGGCAAAAAAGCAAGGGCGATTCCGGAGGCATGCGCGGAACGGGACGGATATTGCGGGTATTAACATGGTTTAAGGGCAAATATCATAAAAAAATGCCGGTTTGGGAGCAATCCAACGGGAAAAAGACAAAAAAAGTGAAAATTTGAAAGATTTTTTGCCGTTTGGGTGTAGTTTGGTAAGGCCAAATGCTTTCAAATGATAGTGTCGGGAGAAATTCCGGCCATGTAAAAAAAATTTATAAATAATGTAAAAAAACCGTTGAGGCAGAAAAACGCCGGGGGAATCTCCCCCCGGCAAATCTTCCCACAGAAACACCGCCGTTAAACAACAGCTCTTTGCGGCGGCGGTTACGCCGGTTTTCTTTCCCGGCTCAAGCGGGAGCGTCCCGGCCGTATACGTTTCCAGGACAGGGCGACCGCCAGCGTAATGACGGCGGCCGTTCCTGCTTCAACGGGGGCGTTGGTGATAGCCGCCAGGGCGATTATTTCCCAGGGAAGCAGCTTGAAGGCGCCCAGAAGCGAAAGAACCAGCGCGGTGTTGATCAGCGTTCCCCCGACGGCCGCCGCCGCGATACCGGCGGTCTCTCTCGCGGCGCCCGGGCGTTTCTCCTGGCCGCCGAAATTCCCGCTCGCGAGGGCGTATATGAGCCAGGCGCCGGGTCCTATGAACAGTCTGGGCACTATCGAAAAAAGAGGATTCACAAAGACCGCGTCCAGGGGACTGACCGCGGAAACGGCGGCCTGTATCAGGCTGAAAAGCCCGAAAAGAAAACCGGTAACAAGGCCCACCACCGGTCCTTCCAGAACCGCGCCGAGAATTACCGGTACGTGCATGACGGTTATTGAACCCAGGGGAAGGGTGATGAAACCCAGCCGGGTGATCCCCAAAACAATGACAACGGCCGAAAGGACCCCGGTAACAGCAATTTTTCGAACTCCCATGGACAACATTCCGCACTCCCTTATTAATGGTATAATCTAAGGGCCATGGCTTTGGCAAGTGTCTCCGAACGTTCCAGGGCCCGCAAAAAAAGAGGGATGATCATCCCCGGGGCGGATCTGAGCCCGCCTTTCCCGCCGCGTGAAAGCTGGGCCGTTACAATGCGTTCGGCCTCCCCGGTGAGCACCGGTACAAAACGCAGGGCTATCCCCAGGATAACCGAAATATCCCGCACGGGAATTCCCGCGCGGGAAAGGGGGAAAAGCGCCCGGTCAAGGGCGGCGAGCGTTTCCCTGAGGGGGGTAACCGCGATGTAGAGGGAAAGAAGGGTCATGAGCGCGCCGAGCTGGCATACCAGGAAGCAGGATCGGAGCAGTTCGTCTTTAGTCACCGTCACGGGCCCAAGGGAAAAAATCACGGCGCTTGTATCGCCGGCCCAGCCGAAGAGCGTCTGGAGCAGCGCGAGGAACAGGAGATAGGGAAAGGCCGGAATAAAGCCCCGGAGCAGATGTTTCGGTTCCACGCTTCCGAAGACGGCCCCCGCCGCCAGGGCAAGAACAAGAACGGAAAGGGGGAAAAGCGGATGCGGCCCGGCTGTTCCCATGAACGACAGGAGGAGGAGAAGAAGCAGTTTTTTACCCGCCCCAAGCCGCCGCAGCGCCGAAGGCCGGTCCAAAAACTGCCCGAAGGTCATGTTTTTGAAGAATTCGGTCCCCGTTTTCCGCCGTTTCCCGGAAGATCCGGCGGAAGACGGAACGGCATCCGCCAGGGCGGCCGCGATGGCGGCATTGCCGGAACCCGTTTCCGGCGCGGGGCGGCCGCCCCGGCGGGCGATTCCGGGTTCCGCGCCGGAAGGAACGGCGGCCGCCCCGGCGTTCCCCTCAATGAAGGCGGCAAGCTCCTCCGCCGTAAGGGGAACAGCGGTTCCGTCCGCGTCAAGCTCGCGGGCCACCCGCACGGTCCAGGGGAGAAGAAGCCCCCAATCGGCCTTCCACTCCGGACCAAAGACGGACCGGGGCGGACCAAAGGCCGCTATACGGCCCCCGTCCATGACGGCCACAAGATCAAAAGACGAGGCCGCTTCCATGGAGTGGGTCGAGACGATGACGGTCTTTCCCCGCCGCCGCCTTTCCCCGATAAGGGCAAAGACCCGCTCCCGGTTTTTTCCGTCCAGAGAGGCGGACGGTTCATCAAGCAGGAGCATACGGCTGTCCATGGCCAGCACTCCGGCCAGGGCAAGGCGGCGCTTTTCACCCCCCGAAAGGGCGCGGCTTTCCCGTTCGCCGTATTCGTCATAGGGAAGCCCCGCCTCATTCATCGCGTCCCTTACTCTGGCAACCAGTTCGCCGCCCCGGAGACCAGCGTTACGGGGGCCGTAGGCGGCGTCGTCCGCGGCCCAGGTTTCAAAGAGGGCGCTTTCGGGATGCTGCACCGCAAGAGCGGCCCGAAGCCGCAGGGAACGGAGACTGGTTTTTTTATCCAGGGTATCCTCTTCAAAGACCCGAACCGTTCCCCGTGAGGGCAGAAGAAGGGCGTTAATGTGCTTGAGCAGCGTCGTTTTCCCCGAACCGCTCTTTCCTATAAGGGCCACGGACGATCCTTCCGGTACGCAAAGGCTGACGCCGTCAAGTCCCGCCGGGGCAAAGGCGGTTCCGGCAAGGTAATGATGGAAAACCCCGTCAAACGACACCGCCTCCCCGGCACCAGGCAATACGGTACGGGGCGCGATGGAAGGGACGGACGGGGATGCGGAAACGGACCGGGATCTTCCGGCGGCGAACGCCGGTTTAACCGTGCGGATGGCGGCGGCGGTTTCGGCGGGATCAAAAGACGTGATCTGTACGCCGGGGTATTTTCCGGTGATCATGCGTATTGTTTTTGCCGCTTCGTTCAGAGTGAAACCCCAGTCCTCAAGGCCGGGAAGACGGAGCAGATCCTGGGGCTTTCCGTCAAAGACAAGGACCCCCCTGTCAAGAACAAGGCAGCGGGAACAGCGGAACGCCTCTTCAAGGGAATGGGTTACCTGGACAACGGTTTTTCCGCTTCCGGCAAGGGTACAGGCCAGGGAAAGAAACGATTCCCGCGCAAAAGGATCCAGCATGGAAAGGGCTTCGTCAAGAAAAAGGGCCTCCCCTTCCATGGCCAGCACTCCGGCGACGGCAAGACGCTGGCGTTCACCCCCGGAAAGGAACCGGGAGGGCCTGTTCCGCAGCGCCTCAAGCCCCGCCGCGGCGAGGGCCCGGTCCACACGCAGGCGGATCTCCTGGGGGGAAAGATCCATGTTTTCCGGGCCAAAGGCGGTGTCGGCCTCGACTGCCGTGGAGACTATCTGATCGTCGGGATTCTGCAGTACCGTTCCTACCATGCGGCGTATCTTGTCAAGATGATCGCTCCGGGAACTGTCGTATGTTTCGCCCCCTGGCCCGTAAACGGAAACCGTACCGGGAGGCGGCCGGCAGAGGCCGTTGATACAATTAAGCAGGGTGCTTTTTCCCGATCCGTTGGCCCCGAGTATCGCCGTATGTTCCCCCCGGTAAATGTCGGCGCATACCCTGTTCAGGGCCGGCCGGCTGGTTTCACCGTAGGAATAGGACAGATCTCTGATGCCGACAAGGAGCCGCCTTCCGGCGGGGGAGCCGCCGGAAGGACCGGCCTTTACGGAGGGCCCTGGATCCTTCAAGCGTCCCTCCGTCAATTCCTGAAGCTGTGTATGGGCGCGGGAATCCTTCCGCCCCTGGCTATGAAAGCGCCGCTCCCGGCCCGGTTCACCGGCATTACGGGCGCGCCGCCCAAAAGGCCGCCGAATTCCGCCCAGTCCCCGGCCTTTTTCCCCGGTACGGGAATAAGGCGGCAGGCGGTGGTCTTGTTGTTCACCATGCCTATCGCCATTTCATCGGCGATGATGGCGGAAATGGTGGAGGCGGGCGTATCGCCCGGTATGGCTATCATGTCAAGGCCCACCGAACAGACGCTCGTCATGGCCTCAAGTTTGTCGATGCCGATGGCGCCGGAACGGACGGCGGCAACCATGCCCTCGTCTTCGGAGACGGGGATAAAGGCCCCCGAAAAGCCCCCCACATGGGTAGACGCCATGACGCCGCCTTTTTTTACCATGTCGGTAAGCATGGCCAGCGCCGCCGTGGTGCCGTGGGTACCGGCGGCCTCAAGGCCCATCTCCTCAAGGATGCGCGCGACAGAATCCCCCACTTCCGGCGTAGGAGCAAGAGAAAGATCCAGTATGCCGAAGGGAACCCCAAGGCGGCGGGCCGCCTCCATGCCCACAAGCTGTCCCATGCGGGTTATCTTGAAGGCGGTTTTTTTGATGACGTCGGCCAGTTCGTCAAAACCGGCGTCCCGGTGCTGTTCAAGGGCGGCTTTTACCACTCCGGGACCCGAAACCCCGATGTTAAGGCAGGCTTCCCCCTCTCCGGGGCCGTGGAAGGCTCCGGCCATGAAGGGATTGTCCTCCGGGGCGTTGCAGAACACCACGAGTTTCGCGCAGCCAATGCCGTCCCTGTCCGCCGTTCCCGCCGCCGTCTCCCTGATGATCTCCCCCATCCGCCGCACCGCGTCCATGTTGATGCCGCTCCTGGAAGCGGCGGCGTTTACCGAGGCGCAGACCCGCGACGTTGAAGAGAGGGCTTCGGGAATGGAGGACACAAGCCTTTCGTCGCCTTCTGAAAAACCCTTCTGAACAAGCGCGGAAAAACCCCCGACAAAATCAACGCCCAGTTCCTTAGCGGTCTCGTCCAGCGTCAGGGCGAAGGATGCGTAGTTTTTTTCCCCGGTGGCCCCGGCGACAAGGGAAACGGGACTTACGGCAATCCGCTTGTTGATGATGGGGATGCCGTACTCGACTTCTATCTCCCTTCCCACCTTTACAAGAGGAGAGGCGACGCGGAGCAGCTTTTCCCTTATCCTGCGCCTCGTGTCCGCGCCGGATGATGAAGCGCAGTCCATGATGGACACGCCCAGGGTAATGGCCCGTATGTCGAGCCTGTACCTGAGGAACATGTCGACGGTTTCTTTTATCTCGAAAGGGGTAAACAGCATGCCTCATCCTTTATAACTATCCATGGAGAAAAACAACGTTTTTCCGTATTGCCCATGGAGAAAAACGAAGTTTTTCCGTATGTCCCTGGAGAAAAACGAAGTTTTTCTCCCCAAGGATATAAAAAAATTAATTTATTAATTTTTTTATATCCTATGCATCGCGCTGAAAACTTTTTCATGCATCACGCTGATGGAAACGTTCATCGCCGTTCCCAGTTCGGCAAGTTCTTTCTTGACCGATTCCAGCGCGCTTGAGCTTCCCGAAAGATCCACCATCATCATCATGACAAAATTCCCCGAAAGGACCGTCTGGCTGATGTCCTCGATGTTGACGTTCCGTTCCGCCAGAAACGCGCTGACTCTGGCGATGATGCCTACCCTGTCGCCGCCAACCACGGTGATTATCGCGTTCATCCCGCAAGCCTCCGGGTCCGCCGGGACAGGTCCGGCCAAAGCGGACCGGCCCCGGCGGGCCTATTCACTGTTGATTTCATGTTCCCTCAGAAACAGATCCAGAACGGTAAGGAAAAGAATAACCGCCATGGGCCCAAGAATAAGGCCGTTAAAGCCGAAGACGGTTACTCCTCCCATAATGGCGAAAAATATGACAAGCGGATGCAGCTGTATCCTGTCTTTAAGGAAGAAGGGCCTTAAAACATTGTCAAGGAGGGATATAAAGATTCCCGCGACAACAAGGAAAACAATTCCGCCGGTTACATCCCCCCTCAAGATCCTCAGAAGCCCCAGGGGAAGCCACACGATCCCTCCCCCAATCATGGGAATAAACACGCAGATAAAGGTAAGAACGGCGAAAACCAGGGCCCCCTGAACGCGGAATATGGCGAAAATGATGTAGGCCATGACCGCCTGTACCAGGGCGACAAGAATATAGCCGAAAAAAAGATTCCGCGTTATTTCCATGAATTTTCCCGTCAGTGTCCGTATGTATTCCTGCCTTATGGGAATGGCGCGGAGAACCAGACGGGCAAGGTAGGGACCGTCGGCGAAAAAGAAAAAGAGGCAGAAGAGCGTCAGCACAAAGTTCATCAAAAATTTGCCCACGTTTCTGGCAAAGACGCTGCCCGCGGAAACCAGATTCTGAAGGCTGCCGCTTATCAGAGCGAAGAGGCGGTGGCGCAGTTCTTCGCCCGATACGCTGATCTGATTCGAGGAGAGATCCTCTATAAGAGCGGCAAGATTGTCAAAAATACCGGAAAAGAAGCCGGTATCGAGACCGAAAAATCCGCGGCCCCGGCGCAGCAGATCGGCAATCTGCCTGAAAAAAAGCGAGGCAATAAAGACAAGGGGAATGAGAATGATGATCATGGTTCCAAGGGCAAAGACCGCGGCCCATACATTTTTGAGTATCATTCCCTTTCTTGTGGAAAAATTGATTGAACGTATTACCCTCCGGTGAAGCGGGCTTACCAGCACGTACAGCAGCGTGGACCAGAGGAAGACGGTAAAGAAGGGCGCCAAAAGGCGGCCCACCATGACAAGGAGTGCGACAAAAATGACCGCGAAGACGACATTCTGCACTCTGGGAGAAGGCAAACGGGAATTACTCATAGGCCGGCCAGTATACGTTCGGCTTCCGCGCGGCCCGTATAGGACGGATTGCGCTTCAGGAGATCTTCCAGGCTTTTCTTCGCCTCGGCGGTGCTGCCAAGGCCGGCATAAACCTTGCCCAATTCAAAGACGGCGTCCCAGTTATCGGCCTGGACGCGCAGAACCTCCCGGTAGGCGTCCCGTGCCGCGGCAAGATTCCCCGCGCCTACATAGGCCCGCGCCAGATTCATCCGTACCGTCGGATTCCCCGGTTCAACCGCCAGCGCCTTTTCGTAATGCTCCACGCTGGAAGTCCAGTTTTCCTGTTTGGCGTACGCCGCCCCCATGTTGTTGTTGACCTCAAAATTTCCGGGTTCCACGCGGTAGGCCTCGCCCAAAAAACGGAGGGCGTCGGCGGCCATGCCGTTTTCAAGGTAGAGCCTGCCCAGGTTGATCCGGGGCTTTACATAACGCGGAGAAAGGGACGCGGCGGTTTTGTAGGCGAGGATGGCCCCGTCAAGGCTGCCGGCGCTTTCATGGGCAAGCCCCAGCGTGTAGGCGTAGACCTCGCTGGAAGGCGCGCTCCCGGCGGCCTTTTGGGCAAAACCCACCGCCTCCCCCCCCTTGTTCAGGGCTATCTTTACCACCGCCATGTTGTAGTTGGTCTGATCGTCGCCGGGAGCCGCGGCGAGAGCCCGGCTGAAAGACGATTCGGCGGCGGCGTAATTGCCCATGGCGCTCTGGGCGGCGCCCAGTTCCCGCAGAGAGGCAAGATCGCCGGGATTGTAGCGCAGGGCGCTTGTGAACGCGTCGACAGCGCCCCGGCTGTCCCCCTTGAGCATGAGGATACGCCCTATTTCCCGGTGGGCTACCGCGTAATCGGCCTTTACCGCAACGGCCCTGCGGTAAGATGCCAGCGCCTCGTCCTGACGGCCCAAAGCGCGGAGGGTCCCGCCCAGGTTGTACCAGGCCGGTTCAAAGCCCGCGTTGAGGTGGGTGGCGGTTTCAAAGGACTGGCGGGCGTCGGCGTACCTTCTGGCGCTGAAATAAACCCGGCCCAGATCAAAAGAGTACAGGTAACTGTCCGGCTCAAGCCGTACCGCCTCCTTTAATTCGGAAGCGGAGTTGTCCCACTGGTGAAGATCGCGGTAGAGTTTCCCCAGCGTGTAATGGGGCAGCGCCTCCCCCGGATCTTTTTTTACGGCCTCCGAGGCAAGGGCTGTCGCTTCCTTCGCCGCCCGGACGCCGTTTTCGGCATCAGGATTGCGGGCGTACGCGCCGTAGTAGCCTTCGGCCATGTCGGCGAGCTTCTGGGCCTCAAAGCGGGTTTCCCCTTCGGGCATGCGGGAACGGGCGTCGGCAAACGCCGCCGCCGCGCCTTCAAAATCGTCCCTTCCAAGCCGTTCCCTTCCCTGCGACACAAGGTCGTTTACCGCCCGCATACGGGCCTGCAGTTCGCGGGACGCCCTGGCAAATTCCTCCTCCTGGGCGCGGCGGCGGGCGGCATCGGCATCGGCGGCGGCCTTCCGTTCGGCGTCGGCCGCGGCCCTGGCGGCGGCTTCCGCCTCCCGCAGGCGCAGCTGTTCTTCCCGTTCGCGGGCGGAGGCGTCCGAAGCCGGGCTGTACCGGCTGGCGGCGGCGTTAAGGGCGGCGGCGGCAAGCGCGGCCGCCGATTCGGCGGCTTCCCCGGCGGCGGCCTCCGACGCGGCTCTGGCCCGCAGGGCCGCGTCGCGCAATTCCCTGGCTTCCGTGTCGCCCGAATCGGCGATAAGCAGGCTGTCCAGATGATCCAGCGCGCGCTGGTATTCGCCCTGTTCAATGTAGTCCCGGACCAGGCTGAGAATATTCTGCCTTGAGATTTCGTCCCTGCCCGGCGTTTGTACGGCGGCCGCCTCTTTTCCACCGCCTCCACCGCCCCTGTGGAGCAGCAAAAAGATCCCGGTGGCAAGCGCCGCCACAAGCACAACACCGGCAATTCCCGCAATCAAAAGTGTTCTTTTATTCATTTAATCGTTCTCCTCGTTCCTATTCAAGTTCAAATACTCCCTCGTAACCCTGAACATCCTCGGAACCGGCGGAAAGTCCCCTGCTTTCGTCGGCCGCGGCCTGGAGCGAAGCGGAAACTTCCTCCAGAAGCCGCCGTTTCCGTTCGGCCTCGGCCCGGGCCGCTTCCTCGGCCAGAAGCCTGCGCCGTTCCTCGGCGGCAAATTCCTCCCGGATAAAGGCGGCAAGCCGCTCTATCTGGGGCCGTTTGGGGGAACGGGGCTCCAGCGTCAGGTACATTTCGTAATCGGGAAGAGCGTCCCTGAGGGACCCGTTCTTTACCCGCGCGTTCGCCCGGTTAA
Organism: Treponema sp.; assembly: GCA_031268385.1. GTDB lineage: Bacteria > Spirochaetota > Spirochaetia > Treponematales > Breznakiellaceae > JAIROE01. The sequence goes on from JAIRXH010000061.1 coordinate 22,463, forward strand.
GATACGCCGGGGCATAAGCGGGATCGGTTTCTATAGCCTGGGAATAAAACTGATCCGCGAATACGATGTTTCCCCTGGAATAATACGCGTTCCCCAAGTTATAGGCAATGCGGGCGGTTTCATCGCCCCCTTTGGGAAGTATTCTGCGGTAGGCGGCAATGGCCTCGTCAATATGGCCGAGCTGCTGATAGACAATTCCCAAGTAGAGAAAGGCCCTGACATGGGCTGGATCGTCGGCCACGGCGTTTTCAAGAAACACCAGGGCCTCCTGGGGCTTGTTCTGCATGAAAAGCTCTTCTCCCCGTAAAAAATTGCTCTGCCCGTACGCGCCGCCAGCGGCGCACAACAGAACCAGGGCGGAGGAAAAGACGGCGGCAAGGCGCGGCCGGCCCGCCCCCGCCGTACCTGTTTTGAAATACACATCACCCTCCCCGCCTTCTTCCCTTTGACATGATGAAAGAAAGCAATTAATCTTCAAATTAACGGTACTTTCAGTATATACTATTACAGGGAAACAGGAAATATGACCATATCGCTGGCTGTTATCATCGTCCTTGGTGTAGGGGTAGCTTTTCTGGTTGTTTTTCTTGTCAGATCAACGGCGGCTCCCCGCCGGGTCGAGGCCCTTGAAGCCTTCATCAAGCGCGGAAAAACGCAGGCGGTGATCAGGGCGGCCAAGGCGATTACCGCGCGGGAGCCGAAAAACGCCGAAGCCCACTACTGGCTGGGAATGGCCTATCACCTTGAAAACCGTGACGAACTGGCCCTGATGGAATTCAGAGCCGTCAACCAGGCGGGCATTTCGGGAAAAAACATTCCGGAAATTCCGTTCCGCGAACTTCTGGGCCAGCTTTTCATCCGCTACAACCAAAAGGAAGAGGCCCTGAAGGAATACCTTCTCCTTATCAAGCTCTTGCCGAACCACGCGGATTACTACTACGAGGCGGGCAAGCTCTTTGCCGGGCGGAACCGGGGAGATATGGCGGAAAATTACCTCAAAAAGGCCGCTTCCCTTGCCCCCAGGGACGGGAAGATCCACTACGAGTTGGGGGTCATGCTCTACAGGGACAAAAAGGCCAAAGAAGCCAGGGCCGCGCTGGAAACGGCGCTGAAATACCAGGAAGACAATCCCCAGATCCATTTTTACCTGGGCAAGATCCAGAAAGATGTCAAGAATTATCAGGGAGCGGTCGCCTCGTTCGAGAAGGCGGCCAGGGACGCCCGGTTCCGTATACGCGCCCTTGTGGAACGGGGCGGCTGCTTCATGGCGCTTAACGCCCCGGAACGGGCCATACCGGATCTGGAACGGGCGGTGGGCGCCATTACCGACGAGGACTCCAGCGACAGCCTCTACGCCCGCTATTTTCTGGGACTGTGCTGCGAAAAGACCCGCAATGTTGACAAGGCTATCGCCCAATGGGAAAAGATCTACGAACGGAAAAAGAATTTCCGTGACGTGGGGGAAAAACTCGCCCGCTACCAGGAACTCAGAACGGACGACAACATGAAGGATTACCTTACCTGCGGCCAGGGGGAATTCACGGAACTGTGCAAGACCCTCGCGGAGCGGAAAATGGACCTTAGTGTCCAGGGGTCCAAAACCATAGGCGAGGGATGTGAATTTACCGCCGTGGAAAACGATTCGGCAAAGTGGCGGAACACCCGCAAAATACCCCGGCTCATCCGTTTTTACCGCAGCCCCGAACCCGTGGATGAACCGAAGATACGCTCCGTTCTGGACGACGCGAAGGCCCGGAATATCTCCAGGACCGCGGTTATCACAAGCACGGGCTTTTCCCGCGCCGCCCTGGACTACGCCAATTCCCGGCCTGTGGAACTTTTCGGCAGGGAAAAACTGCAGGAACTGCTCCAGGGGGTAAACGGGGACACGGCAGCGGGACAAACATGAAAATCCTCTGTATCTCCGATCAGATCGATCCGCTGGTGTACTCGGCTACCATCAGGCAGCGTTTCGGAGATGTCGATCTGGTACTCAGCGCCGGGGATCTTCCCATGGATTACCTTGAATTCGTGGTGACAAGTCTCAACAAGCCGCTTTTCTTCGTTTTCGGCAACCATAACCTCGGGGAACTCCGCTACTACACGGGAAAGGAAATGACATCCGGCTGGGAGGACACACTGGACCACAGTTCCGGGGCCGTGCATGTAGGTTCCCGGATCAGGGTGGAGAACGGGCTTATCGTGGCGGGACTTGGGGGTTCCATGGAGTACAACCACGGGGAAAACCAGTACACGGAATTCAAAATGAAAATGGAGATCCTTAAACTCCTTCCGGGGCTTGTCTTCAACCGCATCTTCAGGGGCAGATACCTTGACATACTTCTTACCCACGCGTCTCCCCGGGGCATACATGACAGGGAAGACAAGTGCCACTGGGGTTTCAAGTGTTTTCTTGATTTCATGAGGCTCTTCAAGCCAAAATACCTCGTTCACGGACACATACACCTGTACAGTTTATCCGATCTCAGGATCAGCCGTTACGGTGATACCCAGGTAATCAACGCTTACAGCCATCATGTCATTGATACCGGAGAAGGAATTAAAAAATGAGAGCGGACATAAATGTAAAGGCGCAGGCCGCGGAGGACTTTAGCCGGGCGCGGGGAAAGGCCGTACTTTCGAGGATTCAGCATTTTCTCAATGTTGACAGGGACAAACTTCTTTCCTTTAATGATGTGAAAGAGATTCTGCGGCCCAAAAACCAGGTGTACCAGGGCATGCGGCAGATTCCGGTCAATCTTATCGTGGGAAGCGAGGGGCGCTACCGGGACTTCAACAAGTATTTTCTGCCCCGCTCGGATCATCTGAGGAACCGCTGGGAACGGGTGGATCAGGCGTCCATCACAAACATCAACCTGCCGGCCATACAGTTGTACGAAATAGGCGGCGTTTATTTTGTCCGCGACGGCAACCACCGGGTATCCGTGGCCCGTATGCAGGGGGTAGACTACATAGACGCGGAGGTGACGAGCCTTTCAAGCGACATCACCATCAAGCCGGACATGACGGCCGACGAGTTAAAGAGCGCCCTTATCGCCGGCGAAAAGGAAACCTTCTACGAAAAGACAGACTACGGAGAACTTACCGGAGATTACGATTTGAATTTCACCACCCCCGGCTGTTACGACGTTATCTACAACCACATCCTCGTGCACAAATACTACCTTAACCAGAACAGAAAGGACGAAATACCTTTTTCCGAGGCCCTTGTTTCCTGGTACCGGAATGTCTACAGTCCCATCATGCGGATCATAAAGGACGAATGGCTGCTCTTCAAATTCCCCGGATCAAGCGCGAGCGATCTGTATGTCTGGATCGTCAAGCATTGGGATTTCCTGAAACGGAAATTCGGCATATATTCCCTGTCCGACGCGGTAAAGGATTTTGCCGCCAAATACGGCCGCAGCCGGGGGCCCCTGGGCGCGCTCGTGTCCCTGGCCGGTCGCATCCGGACCCGGCTTTCCTTTCTTCCGGGGAAAAGCTGATGACGCAGGCGGTCCATAAACGCTGCCTGTCCGTACGGGGAAAGCCGTACAACGAACGGCCCTGGGACCGTTTCTTCGATTTCATCGATGCCGGCGCGGACCGCTACGGGCTGCTTTCCGCGCTGACCGAAGAGCTTGCCCTCAATTCGGTTGTGCTGCCCATAGGGGAAAACCGCCATTTTTTTATCCTTCCCGCCGGACAGAATATGGGCGCGGGGGGCTTTCCCTTCAGGGGACAGAGCCCGGTAATCCTCGCCGCCCACTACGACAGGGTGGAAGGCAGTTCCGGGGCCAACGACAACAGCGCGGCCGTGTTCATGCTCCTTAAAACGGCTATCCGCCTTGGAAAACAGGGAACCGGTTACTGGATCATCATTTTGACCGACAAGGAAGAGCTGACAGGAAACGAAGGACCCGAGGATCAGGGATCCTTTTCGCTGGCCGACTACCTCCGCCGGGGGGGGCTGGGGGACGCCCGCATATTCATATTCGACGCCTGCGGCGCGGGGGACACCATTGTCGTCTCCGGCACAACGGATTATCTCCTCAAAAACGAGGAAGGCCGGGGGGTAACAAAAACAAGACAGCTCATTCAGGCATTAAGGGATACCGCCCTGGATACCGCCCGTTACCTGACGCTGGAAAAGGTGCTCATTGCCCCCACTCCCTTTTCGGACGACGCCGGGTTTCTGCGGGCGGGGCTTCCCGCCCAGACCATAACGGTGCTTCCCCAGGACGAGGCCGCCTCCTACGCGTCGCTCCTGCGGCTGCGGCCCGAATTTGCCGGCATACTCCTGGCCGGAACGGGGCACAACACGGCCGACCGCTTTCTTATCCCCGAAACCTGGCGCACCCTCAACGGCCCTTCGGACAGCTACCTCAGACTTACCCCGGAACATTACGGGCAGGTCATACGCTTCGCGTCGGCCCTCTGCGCCACATAAACCCCGGCAGGACAGGAGGAGGCTTTTCAGCCCCGGACCATCATCGTGAGCGCTTCACCTATAAACATCCTGTGGTAATCTTTCTGGGGATAGCATCCGCTGTCGATTGAAGGATCGAGAAAGCCGCCGGGCGCGAAATCGTGGGTGTAGAGTTTACGGCAGACAATGATCTCAGACGCCTGGGCAAAACCGACGGCGCCCGCAGCCTTGCCGCCCGCGTCTTCCTTTCCAAAGACGATGGGGGTAAGTCCCGTTTCGGCCGCCTTGTCATAGTCCCTGCCCGACTTTTCACCGCAAAAGGCAAGGGCTTTCCTGTGCCCGCCGCCGAAGAACGAAAGGGTAAAAAGATCCGCCCCTTCGGCGAATTCAAGGGTACAGCGCGACTGCCGTATAAACATGACGGCGATGTCCCGGCCCCACAGCACCCCGAAACCTCCCCATGAGGCGGTCATGGTATTCCAGCCGCCCGAAAGCGGATTGTCCCCCGACGTGACGAGCATCCACTCGTCGCCTATGCGGGCCACGGGGGAACCCTGAAAATCTCGTATGCTTTTGGAAACCCAGCCCGCGCCGGCCGGAACCGCGTTTGTCTGTTTCATAACCGCTCCTCGACAGCGTATATCCGCGAAACCGGCGCTTCACGGGGAAGCGCCACTTTATCCGCATTCGAATAAATCAGTGCTTCCCTAGATGATCCCCAGAAGTTTGCTGTACGAACCCAGCGCCGGGTCTCCCATCTGGCGGGCAAGCACCCGTTTGGTAAGAACCTTTCCCAGCTGAACCCCTTCCTGATCGAAACTGTTGACGTTCCACACAAAACCCTGAAACATTACCTTGTTTTCAAAATGGGCAAGCAGGGCGCCCAAAACCGCCGGAGTAAGCCGCCTGCCGTATATGAGGCCCGAAGGCCGCCCGCCGGGAAATTCCCTGTTCCGGTTCTCGTCTTTAAAACCTTTGGCAAAGGCGACAATCTGCGCCGCCAGGTTGGCGGCAAGTTTGGTCTGGCTGACCGAGCCGTCCACTTCCACGTCGTCAAACCGCTGGCTTTCGGTAAAGCCGATGAACTGCAGCGGAACAATGTCGGTCCCCTGGTGGAGCAGCTGGTAAAAGGAATGCTGGCCGTTGGTTCCAGGCTCCCCGAATACCACAGGACCCGTGGAATAGGCAAGAAGCTGGCCGTTGCGGTTGACCCGCTTGCCGTTTGATTCCATGTCGAGCTGCTGAAGATGGGCGGGAAAACGTGAAAGGGCCTGACTGTAGGGGAGCACCGCCGTATAGGGATAACCCAGGAAATTCCGCTCCCACACGCCGATAAGGGCGTCAAGCATCGCCGCGTTCTTGAGGATATCGCCCTCCAGCGCCAGGGCGTCCGACTGGGCGGCCCCGGAAAGAAATTCGCCGAACACATCGGGGCCAAAGGCCAGCGAAAGGACAAGGCCGCCCACCGCCGAAGACGATGAATACCGGCCGCCTATGTAATCGTCAATATAGAAGGAATCAAGATAGGCGGGATTACCGGCCAGGGGGCTTGTCTCGCTCGTGACCGCCGTGATGTGCCTTGCGGGATCAAGACCCGCCTTGACAAGTTTGTCCTTGACAAACAGTTCATTCGCCAAGGTTTCCTGGGTGGTCCCGCTCTTGGACACCAGAATAAAGAGAGTTTCGGCAAGGGGAAGGGAAGAAATAACCGCCGAAGCATCGTCGGGATCGACATTGGAAATAAATTTCGCCGGGATGATCCGTTTTCCTTCTTTTACCGCCCACTGCTCAAGGGCGAGGTACAGCGCCCTGGGCCCCAAATCCGATCCGCCTATGCCAATCTGGGCGCAGGCGGTAAAGGGCCTGCCCCCCGTTCCGGTGATCTTTCCGCTTCGCACACCGGAGGCAAAGGCCGAAAAACGTTCCCGTTCCCCAAGGTAAAAAGCGCCTATATTCCTTCCCTTTTCGGTTACCGCGTTCCCCGCGACGGAGAGGCCTCCTTGACTTCTGAGCAGGTGGTGCAGAACCTTGCGGTTCTCGCCGGTGTTCATCACCTCGCCGTCCACAAGGGCCCGGTATTTGGAGACGAGTTCCTGTTCTTCGGAAAGAACCTGGAGCAGCTTGAGCACCCCCTGATCCACAGCCTTGGCCGCCCAGGAAAAGGAGAGGCCAGCGGCCATGGGGGTAAGCAATTTTTCTACCCGCGTCGCGACAAGCTGGGAACCGAAATCAAAATCCCTGAAGGACGAGGCTATCTTTTGCAGATCCCGGTACACTTCAGCCTTGTTCAAATCGATGAATTTCATGCACTCCTCCAGAACCGGCGGTCTTTTTTCACAATCAGTACTTTTTTGGAAGTTTGTCTGTCTGATCCTTGCATAAACATACGTTAAAACACCTGTTTTTGCAAGCGGATTTTGAAAACGGCGGTCATATAGCCGATAATAAAAACAATGACTCTTTCCGACTTTGACATGAAGAAAAAACCGGCGGCGGCCGGGGAAACGGCGGCCGGAACGGGCGCGGGTGACATGAACCGCCAGTCCGTTATCACGGGAAACAAAAACGACGGCGGCATCGCCGTGTCTTTTTCCGGCGGCGATCTCGAAGTCAGGGCCGATTTTACCCCTCCGGCCAGCCGGGGAGTGCCCCTTACCCAGGAACAGGCTCTCCTGGCCCTTGAAAAACTCAACATCGTTTACGGTATATGCCAGGACGCCATCAACGAGGCGATACTGGCGTGCAACCTTGACAGGAGGCCCGTAAAGAATGTGCTCATAGCCAAAGGCGACGCCCCGGTAAACGAGGTTGCCGAATACTACGAGATGAACCCTCATCTGACCGAAATTTCCCGCCGGCCGGACGAAAAAGCGCGCATCGATCACCGCTCGTATTCCCCTTTCATCATCGTAAAAAAAGATCAGGCGCTGGCAAAGCTCCGGTTCCACAAACAGGGAAAGGAGGGAAAGAACGTCCACGGCGTCCCGCTGCCCTTTGAGGTGATACGGCCCGAAGGGGTCAGCGCCGGCGAGAATACCCGCGTCGACGGCAGGCTTATCCTCGCCGGTATCAACGGACAGCTTGTTGTGGAGAAGAAGGTCCTTTCGGTCCGGAATTCCCTGGTCATAAAGGGCGCCGTAGGCTACGGCACGGGAAACATTATTTTCCCCGGCGATGTTGTCATTGAAGGCCCCGTCTCCGACGGCTTCAGAATATATTCGGGCGGTTCGGTCACTATCAAACAGACCTTCGACGTTACCGACGTGATCACCAGGGGAGACCTGGTCGTCAGCGGGGGCATCATAGGAAGAAGGCCCGCCCTTGTCAAATCGGGCGGCGCCATCAAAACCAAATTTATAGAAAACTGCCGTGTCGCCGCCCGGAAAACCATCACCGTCGATTCGGAGATCATCAATTCCAGTGTTTTCACGCTGGAAAACATAGACCTTGGGGAAAAGGGCCTTATTCTGGGAGGCGACATCTACGCGGTCCGGGGAATAAGGGCGGGAGGCATTGGAAAGAAGGCGGGCAAACCAACCCGCGTCCACTGCGGCATCGATTTTACCGCCCAGCAGGAAAAGGAAAAAAACAACAACCAGCTTCGCATCCTCGCGGCGAAACTGGAAAAACTCCGTGAGCTTTACGAGAGTTCGCAGCCTGACTCCGGACAGCGGGCCAAAATTGGGGAACTTGTCCGCCGGCTTACCGAAGAACAGAAAAAAGCAGCCGACGCGGTAAGCGATCTCCTTGGCCGCATTGTTATCGATGAAAACGCCTGCGTCGAAGTTCAGGGGGAAATTGCCCCAGGCACCCTCATAGAGATCTGCCAGGTCGCCCTCTTTGTCTCGGAGCCCCTGCGAAAAGTGCGGGTAAGGCTCGACAAGGCAGGCGGCAAGATTGTCTCGCAGCCGCTGTAGAGATCCTGTGTCAAATGCGGAAAACCCCGGAAACAAATGCGGCCCCCGTTCCAGGGGCCGCCACATATTTTTTTGTTTTAAAAGGGTACACTACCAGGACTCTAATTCTTTGCCCTCAGGAAGCGGTCATAGGCCTGCTGGAAAGTACCGGTTAACTCATCAATACCGGCTGCCCGGAGTTCCGTCACATAGGCGTTCCACGTAGCATCGATATTTCCGTCCAAAACCCATTGGGTAGTATAGCGCTGAACAATATCGGAAATAGTGGGCTGAATTCGGGAGATCCGGGTCTGTTCATCGGAACTGAGGATCATTTTGGGGATGGGAGTATATTCGGCGAGAATGTCGTATTTTCCGCTGGCAATCTGGCCTTCCAGGAGATCCACAGCGTCCCAGGTATAGTCCGCCACCGGGCCATAGTATTCATTCAGTACCGCCAGAGAGCCCCGTGTGGGAGTAGAATTGTTCCGCAGTTCGTCAAAATTCTTGTACGGCTCGAAAAGTTTGATATTGTTTTCGTTATCCAGCCGGAAGTGCAGTATCCCATCGGGCCCTTTTTCGTAGATATAGTCTTCGGCCCCCCAGTTCAGGGTGATGGAAATTTCAGGCTCGAAACAGTAATCCACAAAAGCGGCGATCACCTCCGGATATTTGCATGACGCGGTAATGGCAACCATACTGGTATCCTGCATCTCCGAGAAGTTCAGGGCAAAGCCGGTCTTTCCCTTGGGGCCGGTCAGCCGGGGAATAGCCACATATTCCCGCCGCACCCTGGGGTCAGGCAGTTCGTTGGCCGGGGCCCAAAGTCCCATCACCCCGATGACAGCCTCGTTACCCTTGATCTTGTTGAGCCACAGGGGGGCGCCCGCCGAGGGACCGGGGGAGAAGGTATCGGGATCGAGGAGATTCTCGTTCTTCAGCATGTTGAAGTATTTGGCGGTATCCCGGTAAGCGGGATCTATGGCGGTAAAGACAATCTTGTTGTCTATCACCCGCATGTGATCGGCGATATAATACCCGTTGCAATAAGAATCCGCCTGTCCGAAAGCGGCGGTAAACTGGTGAAATGTACCGTAAGAGCCAAAGGTGTCTTTGTTGGAAAAATACAGGGCATAGGGGATTTCATCGGCCTTGCCGTTACCGTTCAAGTCGCCGCCGTCCCTAAAGGCTCTGAGTACATCGGTAAATTCATCCACTGTGGAGGGCATCTTCTTTCCCACTTTTTCCAGCCACCGGCTGTTAATGATAAAGGGGCCAGGGGTCAGAACCAGCCCCTTCATTTCCTCGATATAAGGGAAGCCGTACATGTGCCCGTTGGGAGCGGTAGCCCCAGCCTTGTATTCCGGGTGCTTTTCATATACTCCCCGGAGCCTGGGCATATATTTTTCCACCAGATCTTCGGTGGGCAAAAACACATCCTGATCCATGTATTGGGCCACCATTACCCCGGAAATGCCGTTCCAAAAGGCGTCGGGAAGATCGGCCCCGGAAGCCAGCATAAGATTGAGTTTTTCAGCGGAACCATCCGAAGGAATTTCCTGCCAGTCGAATACCACGCCGGTGATCCTGGCGAGTTTTTCTATCATGGTCAGTTTACCCGCGGGTATCACCCGCTGGGGAGGAGTTACAATGGCCATGGTAATTTTAGGTCCCCTGGACGGATCCTTGACGATAGGCATACTGCCATCCAGACTGATATTACTGTCGTCCAAGGCCGAAACAGTTTCCGTTTTCTTTGCCCCGCCGCATCCCGCGCAGAGCAAAACCGCCAACAGGGCGATTGCCGCAAATAAGGCGATTTTTTTCATAAGATTCCTCCTAAAATAAATTCGGATCCCCGAGGGGTCCGCGTCTCCCAATTCCATCAACCCTTGACCGCGCCTATCATCACCCCCCGCACAAAGTATTTCTGCAGAAAAGGATAAGCCAAAAGCAAAGGCAGGGCGGAAACAACGATTACCGCGTATTTGAGCTGTTCCGCCAGTTTCTGCCTCATGATCATTTCCGAAGCGTCGGTAGTGATCATGCTGGCCTGGTTTATCAAAATAAGATTCCGCATGATCACCTGTAACGGCATCTTGCTCTGCTCCGCCATGAACATGAGGGCATTCATAAAGGAATTCCATATTCCCGTGGCGTAGAACAGAACCATTACCGCGATGATTGTTGAGGACAAGGGCAGGACGATCCTGAAAAAGAATCCAAAATCGGTACAGCCGTCCAGCCGGGAGGCTTCGAGCAGTTCCTGGGGGATACTGGTATCAAAGAAACTGCGGCAGACGATCAGGTTGTACACCGATACCGCGGAGGGAAGCACCATGGCCCAGATGGTGTTATAAATCCGGATCTTTTGAATTATCAGGTAAAGGGGAATGATACCGCCGGAAAAGAACATGGTAAAAGTAAACAGAAACATGATGATCCTCCGTCCCTTCATATCCCGGCGGGAAAGGGCGTATGCCGCGGGAACAGTGACGGCAATAGAAATCATGCTTCCGGCCGCCGTGTAGACAATGGTGTTCAAATACCCTTTCCAAAGGGGAGGATACCGGAAGATCCGCTCATATCCCCCAAGAAACGGTTTTACCGGATAGAGGAGTATCCGCCCCTGGTTCACTATATTGGGATCGGTAAAAGAAGCCACCAGTACGAACCACAGGGGATAAGCTATGCTGACGCATACCAGAATCATGATGGTCCAGTTAACGATGTCGAAAATCCGGTCCGGTAATGATTGCCTGCCGAAACCGCTCCTGGTCTTGGTCGCCATATTTCCCCCTAAAAAATGCTGATGCCGGAACTTTTTTTGGCTATGGCGTTGCAGATCGCCAGGATGATAAAATTCACCCCGGAATTGAAAAGCCCCACCGCAGTAGCAAAACTGTACTGGGCGCTTTGCAGCCCGGTTTTGTACACATACGTCGAGATAACCTCGCTTACGACCGTGTTCATTCCGTTCTGCATCAGGTACACCTTTTCATAGCCCACGGTCATGATGTTCCCTATAGCCAGGATGAACATAATAATCGCCGTGGGTATGATAAAGGGAATATCGATGTGGATAATCCGCTGGAACTTGGTAGCCCCGTCTACAATGGCGGCCTCGTAGTAGTCGGGGCTGATAGAGGTAAGAGCGGCGATATAAATAATCGCGCTGAAACCCATGCCCTGCCAGATATTGGAAATAATATAAACAGGACGGAAGTATTCCGGCCTGGTCATAAAGAGTACAGGCCCGGAACGGGTAAAGAATGTAATAATGGTATTTACAAAGCCGGAACCGGGCGACAGGATCACCGTAAGGATACTTACCACCACCACGGTGGAAATAAAGTAGGGGGCATAGGAGATGGTCTGAATCGCCTTGCGGTGTCCCCTTCCCTTTATCTGGTTAAGAAGGATGGCGAAGACAATCGGGACAGGGAAGGAAACAAGAATGGTGAGTAAACTTAGAATGATAGTATTGGAAATAGTGTTAAAGGCGATATTGGTACTGAAGAAGTCGATAAAGTGCTTGAACAAAGGTTCGGCCCAGGGGCTGCCGGTGATGCCCAAACGGGGCCTGAACGACTTGAAGGCTATGACAAGCCCGTACATGGGAGCATAAGCGAAAAATCCCAGCCAAACCAGGGAGGGCAGTACCAGCGCGTAGAGCCGCCAGTTATCACGAAAAAGACTCAGGACGTCGGTTTTCGATTTCATATCCGCCTCATGTATGGAACCGTTTCCATAGATAAAAGTGTACACTTGAATTTTTAGGGTTGTCAACAAAAAAATTGGGATTTTTCGAAGAATTACCGCGTTTTTTCTTGTATATTTTTCCGGGCTGGTATAGTATGTTCCATAAAATATGGAAACATTTCCATATCAAGAGCTCAGGCCGGAAAGGTCAAACGCCGGAGGAGACAGCCATGGATGATTATTACCGTCTTGTATACCATTTAAGCCCCAGGCAGGGCTGGATGAACGATCCCAATGGCCTCATCCAGTTCCGGGGATCCTACCACGCCTTCTATCAGCACTATCCCCACGCTCCGGAGCCGGGACCCATGCATTGGGGGCACGCGGTAAGCAGGGACATGGTTCACTGGGATCATCTGCCCATCGCCCTGTATCCCGGCGCTGGGGGTGATCCGGCCTGCTTTACCGGCAGCGCCGTGGATAACGGCGGGGAATTCACGCTGATCTATACCGCACACAGCAAGAAACGCTCCCCCATGGAAGTCCAGTGCATAGCCACCAGCGCGGACGGGATCCATTTTACCGACTATGAACATAATCCCGTAATATCATCCCAGCCTGCGGGCTACGGCGAGGATTTCCGGGATCCAAAGGTCTTTCGCCGCGGGAAGGACTGGTACCTTGTCGCGGGCTGTACTAAAGACGGTCGGGGCGGGATTCTGCTTTACCGGTCAAGGGATCTGCGGCAATGGGACTACAGGGGACTTTTCTGCCAGTCCGACGGCAGCCAGGGAACCATGTGGGAATGCCCCAATTTTTTTGAACTTGAAGGCGTTTGGACTCTCCTCTGTTCCCCAATGAACATGGAAAAGGCCAAATGCATCTTTATAACCGGCCGGGCAGATTTTGAAAAACCGGCCTTTACCCAGGAACAATGGCAAAACGCCGATTATGGCCATGAATTCTACGCCCCCCAGGTCTTTCAGGATGACCAGGGGCGGCGGATTCTTATCGGCTGGATGGATATGTGGAACGGGGAATTCCCTACCCGTAAGGACGGATGGGCCGGGGCATTCACCTTTCCCCGGGAACTTTTCTTGCGCAATGGAAAAGTACATCAAAGGCCGATAGAAGAACTGGCCCTGCTCCGAAAGAAAGATCTGTTTTCAGGAAGCCTCAGCCTGACGCCGGGTAAAAAAAACAACCTTTCAAACATAACAGGGGATTGCCTGGAAATAGCGTTTAACATCCCCGCCGCGCCGGCGGAGGACACGGTTCTCAAGTTGCTGCTCCGCGCTTCCGGGGACGGGAAAGAGCGGACTCTCCTTCAATGGGATCTGGGTTCCCGTGTTTTTATCCTGGACAAGGAACAAAGTGGCGCCGGGCGTCCCGGAAAGTTCATGGTCCCCTGGGAAAAAGACGGGGACATGGAGGTCCAGATCCTTATTGACCGGTCTTCAATAGAGGTATTTCTGTTTCAGGGCAGATATACCGTTACCAGTCGGATTTATCCCCAGCCCTCGTCGGTTTTTTACGATATTTTCACGGAAGGGGGCGGGCTTTCCATTCCGGCCATGAGGATTATTGAACTGGGGTAAATTGGATATGATCGGGGGTATCAGAACAATACGAGTGAGGCTACCCATGGCTAATATACGGGATGTGGCGGAACGGGCGGGGGTCGGTATAGGCACGGTCTCCCGTGTGTTGAATAACTCAGGCTATGTCTCTGCCGAAGCCAGGCTCAAAATCGAACAGACAATGGCGGAGCTTGAATTTACCCCCAATCAGATGGCCCGGAACTTGGGCAGGCAGAGTAACAATCTGGTTGCCATAATCGTCCCGAATATCGGTCATCCCTTCTTTGGGGATTACATCAAGCACGCGGAAATGGAACTGTACATGCGGGGTTACAAGACAGTGGTCTGCGATACCATGCAGAGAAGAGACCGGGAGCAGGAATTTTTGGATATGCTTCGCCGCCGGGCGGTAGACGGGATCATCATGGGTTCCCATGCACTGGAAGACGAAGAGTACCGTAAAACCAAGGGGCCTATCGTCTCCATGGAACAACGGCTGGGAAAGGGAATTCCCCTGATCTGTTCGGATCACCGCAAGGGGGGACGCCTGGCGGCCCGGCGCCTGGCGGAACGGGGCTGCCGTCAAGTGGCCCAGTTTGTCGAGCGGGGGGCGGAGAAACCCGCCGACGCGCGGTACCTGGCTTTTGCCGAATTTCTGGAAGAGAAAAACATAAAGGTATATGAAATTTCCACCAATTATAACCGTCTGGACTTTGCCGTTTATTTGCAAACCGCGAACAAGCTCTTTAACGAACAGCCGCGGATTGACGGTTTTTTCGGTGTAGACCTGGCGGCCTGCGCGGTTCTCAAGGTGGCCCACCAGCGGGGCATCCCGGTGCCGGAAAAGCTCAAGGTGGTAGGTTATGACGGCAGCATGATCTCCGAAATAGGACCCCAGAACATCACTACGGTAGTCCAGCCTATCCGGGAAATAGCACAGCATTCCGTGGCCGCCGTGGTTGATCTTATTGAAAACCGTCCCCGGCTGCGGGACGAGACCATACTGGATGTCTACCTTCACGAAGGGGACACCGCCTGAAGGAAGTTTTGAAAAATTCACTTTCTTGAACTTTACCGTTCAGGAAAAAGGAGAACCGTCATGCAGGACTACTACCGCCCCGTATATCATTTTACGCCAAGGCAGGGCTGGATGAACGATCCCAACGGGCTTATCCAGTTTCGGGGGACCTACCATGCCTTTTACCAGCATAACCCCTATGCCCCCAAGTGGGGACCTATGCACTGGGGTCACGCGGCAAGCCGGGATCTCGTCCACTGGGAACATCTGCCTATCGCACTGTACCCGGATCAGGATTACGAGACAGGCTGTTTTTCCGGCAGCGCGGTGGATAACAAGGGGGAACTTACCCTTGTCTACACGGCCCACCACGACGGACGTTCCCCCCGGGAAACCCAATGCCTTGCCCTGAGCCGGGACGGCATCTACTTTAACAAATACGAAAAAAATCCGGTCATCGGCGGAGCCCCGGCGGGTTACAGCGAGGAATTCAGGGACCCCAAGGTTTTTCACCATGGGGAAACCTGGTACAGCGTGGTTGGCTGCGCCCGGGAAAACCGGGGCGGGGTGCTGCTTTACAGATCAAAAAACCTGCGCCAATGGGATCTGGCGGGCCGGTTTTGCGAATCCTCTGGCGATCAGGGAATCATGTGGGAGTGCCCCAATTTTTTCGAGATAGACGGCGCATGGGTACTCCTTGTCTCTCCTATCGATATGGAAAAGGCACGGACCATTTTTATTACCGGGGAGGTTGATTTTGAAAAACCTGTCTTTACCCAGAAACGCTGGCGCAAAGCGGACTATGGTTACGATTTCTACGCCCCCCAGGTCTTTACCGATGATCGGGGACGGCGCATCCTCTTTAGCTGGATGGATCTGTGGAAGGGAGACTTCTCCACACTCACCGACGGCTGGGCCGGGGCCCTTACCTTTCCCAGAGAACTCTTTCTGGAGAACGGCGTAGTATGTCAACGGCCGGTTGAAGAGCTGGCTCTGCTTCGTAAAAAAGAACTCTTTTCAGGCCCCCTTTCCCTTTTACCGGGCAAACGAAACAACCTTTCCGGCATAGAGGGGGATTGTCTTGAAATAGCCTTTACCATCCCGAAGAACGAAGCCTTCCTGACCATGTATCTGCGGGCCTCCGGGGACAGGAAAGAAAAAACCGTTTTATCGTGGGACCCTTCTTCCCGGATGTTCAGTCTGGACAAGGGGCACAGCGGTATTGGGCGGCCGGAGAAGATCAACATCCCCCTCAAGGAGGACGGGGAAAACGATATTGATCTGCGGATACTTATCGACCGCTCCTCGCTGGAACTGTTTCTCTACGGCGGGAAGTACACCGTCACCAACTGGATCTTCCCGCAGCCATCGTCCTTTTTTTACGATATTTTCGCGGAGGGAAGGGAAATTTCCATCCCGGACATGAGGATCTTTGAACTGGGACTGGGATAACGGACCTGGGTATATTTCT
Organism: Treponema sp.; assembly: GCA_031268385.1. Classification (GTDB taxonomy): domain Bacteria; phylum Spirochaetota; class Spirochaetia; order Treponematales; family Breznakiellaceae; genus JAIROE01. The sequence continues at coordinate 38,559 of JAIRXH010000061.1, forward strand.
TTTCACCGTGTTAATACGGGCTAATTGAGCCGGTTCCAAAATCATGGTCCTTTCGGACTGCCTGATCTTGGAACTGTCTCATATCCCGAAAGTTTTTCAAAAAACTCTTGTGTATTTTTTCCGCCAATGATAAGATAACACAGTTTGTCTTTTATCTAATCCTCTTTATTCCTCCTGTCGTACCGGACAGGGGGGAGGTGTCGTAACATACTTTAAAAGAACGGGGTAAAGATGCATTTTTCTTTTATGGCTCATATTGTCCATGGCAAGAGGGAGATGGCATGAAAATTGCCATTTCGGCTGTTGCTATAGCAACCATGGACGGACTTTTTGAGCAAAATTATGAACGTGCGTTTTTCCTGGGCGGCCTATGTCTGGCCTATAAACCGGATATAATTCTGTTTCCCGAAACTTTTGCGGGAGCTTTTGACGGGCCTGATATTACGCGTTACGCCGAGGACCCTGAAAGCAAAAACGTTCAATGGTTTCGCGCTTTGTCCGCCAGGGGAGATTGTATCACCGCAATTGGTTATATGGAAAAAACCCCCAGGGGAATTAAAAATGCCTGTGTCATTTTTGACAGGGGGAAGCTGATAGGAGTACATTACAAAAAGCAGCTTTGGCCGGATACTCTGCGCCCGTACCGCGATGAGCCCGCGCTTATGCTGCAGGGAGAAAGCGTGGGCATATTTGATACCAGGTTTGGCCGAATGGGAGTCTTGATTTGTTATGAAAATGAGATTCCCGAAAACTGGACCGCTCTCAGGGGAAAGGTTGATTTTATCCTCAGTCCCTATAATTGCGAAAACGATCCGGTCGGACGCAGTAAACAGATGGCCGCGAACACCGGCGTTCCTTCGGCATGGGCGGATCGTACGGGCACTGTTTTCCAGGGCGATCATTATATGCCCAATATGGGTTCGGCCGGATTGATGGACAAGGACGGCGCCGTAATTAAAAAGTCGGCGCCCGGCGTTGAAGATATTGTTATCGGGAAAATATATATCGATTGACATAAACAAAGAAAAAAGCCGGCTGACGGTTCGCGGGTTGGCTTTTTATATTTGAAACGGAATTTGTTCAATAACTGAAGTTATTGAACAACTCTATTTTAAGGAGGCATAGTTATGAAAAGGATTACTGCTTTGTCGTTTGTTTTTCTGATTGTCGTCTGTTTCGCGGCTTTCGCGGGCGGTGGCAGTCAGGGTTCGGCGGGATCCAAAGAAGCTCCCGTTCTTTTTAATTGGACTTGGGATCAGGCAAAATCGGAGGCAATGGTCGCGGCCTACAATTCATCTCATGCCAACACGCCGCTCAAATCTGACGAGATTATCATCGCCGCGCAGGATTATCTTCCCAAACTTCAGCAGACCTTTGCTTCGGGAGGGAGGCTTCCCGACATTCTCAGCGCCGAAATGGGGCAGCGTGGCGCCCTGTATTCAATGGATATATGGGAGCGGCTTGACGCCGCTCCGTATAACCTTGACACTTCGATCTTTATCGATGCTGTCGTCGGCGGCATGAAAAACGCGAAGGGAGAAGTCATAGCCCTTGAAAACGCCCTCAATCCCGCGGGCATGGCGTACAAGCGCGATCTGGCCAAACAGTACCTGGGTACCGACGATCCGGCCAAACTTGAGGCGATGTTCAAAGATTATGACGCGTATTCAAAGCTTGGCGCCGAGGTGTATAAAAACTCAGGCGGCAAGGTAACGCTCTTTATAGGACTCCGTGACGTTGCCGATATGATGAGCAGGCAGGTGCGCAACATAAGCAATCTTGATGCTGGCGGCAATGTCAATGTTTCCGGCAAGATGAGGAGAATCTTCAGCGTCGTAAAGAGCGTGCAGACGAACCATGGAGCTGGCAATATCGTTTCGGGTACCCCTGCCTGGAACGCAGCCATCGGACAAAAGGCGTTTATATTCTTCCCCTGCGCATCATGGGCGCCCAAATACCAGATCGTCCCGAACGATCCCAATGGCAAGGGCAACTGGGGCATATTCATTCCCGCCGGCGGTCCCTACGGATCGGGTGGTACATCTATGGGGCTCGCCAAGACAACCAAGTATAAAAAAGAAGTCTATGATTTCCTGTTCTGGACCTACACCAGCAAGTCGGCCGCCGAAGCTCTCAAGAAAGAACAGGATATGTTCCTTCCCGTCAAATCACTCTATGTGGACCCGAGTTACGCGACGGGAACCACCGAATGGTTCAGCTCTCAGGATCTGTTCAAAATCCTCTATGTCGATCTCGCGCCGGTCGTTCCGCCCCCGGCTATTACCGTGTATGACAACATGGTGACCGATTCGATGAATATGGTGCTCGATTCTCTTAACGCGGATTCTTCACTCAGCGTCGAAAAGATGATGGATATGTTCATGAAGGATCTCCAACAGAAAATACAGGATAAAAAGGTTCTTTAAACCGTTTTACGCCACCGGTGTTTTGAAATCCAAAACCGCCGGTGGTTTCATCAAAAGGAACAAGTTTTTGAAGAAAAAAAGTCTTGTACCTAAATACTGGATTCCCGTATTTCTTGGGCCCTTTGTTCTGTTTTATGCCGTATTTCATCTCTTTCCCATACTTAACTCATTTTATGTAAGCTTTACCGACTGGGACGGGCTTATCCCGACTTCAAAAAATTTTATCGGCCTTCGAAATTATGGCAAGGTTTTTCAGGACCCGCTTTTTTACCGGGCGCTTTTTAATACCCTGCGGATCATGGTTTTCCAGGTACCGCTAGTTATCATTACGGGGCTCCTTATCGCCGTACTGCTCAACAGCACCAGCCACGGAAGGCGTCTCGTGCAAACTCTGAATTTTCTGCCCTACATTACCACTCCTGTGGCGATAGGTTTTATTTTCGCCTTTTTGTTTGACTGGAACATTGGACCCGTCAACGCGATTCTGCGTTTTTTTCACATCATCAGCGCAAATGTAAACTGGCTGGGTAGCAGTACCTGGGCGCCGGCGATAACGGTACTTCTTTCGGTGTGGCGGTATTTCGGATACTTTATGGTGCTGTACCTGGCGGGACTCGCCGCAGTACCGCAGGAACTGTACGAAGCGGCGGTGGTCGACGGGGCAAGCCCTGTGCAGAACTTTTTTTACATAACGCTTCCTATGGTGCGTCCGATAACGGTTTTTGTAATCATAAACTCGATGATAGGAAGCTTTCAGCTTTTCGACGAACCGAATCTGCTTTTCGAGGGAAGTATGAACGGCGTTGTCGGAGGTCCCGGACGTTCGGTCTTGACGATCATGTGGTATTTCTATGATATTGCGTTCCGCAGCACATTCCGTTACGGGTACGGCGCGGCTCTTGCCTTTTCGCTGTGCCTCATCATCGCGTTTATTTCCATCTTGAACGTGAAAATTCTTAACAGGAAAGAGGATACATAAAGTGGTCATTTCACGCGCTGCAAAGGCGGTCAAATATGCGTTCCTTTTTCTCGTTACATTCTTTTCGATAATACCCTTCGCGCTGATGATCGTAATGACCACCCACACCACCGAAGAGATATACACAGGAGTCGGATTTATTCCAGGAAAAAATTTATTTGTCAATCTTAAATATGTTTTTTCGCCCGGTTTCTTTCGCGCATTTTACAACAGTATGGTCGTATCAATCATCGTCACGTTTTGCAGCGCCCTCTTTTCATCAATGGCGGCGTACGCACTTGTGGCGTATCGTTTTAAGGGCCGCGGCGCAGTGTATAATTTTATTCTTCTGGTGATGATGATTCCCAGTTCCATAAGCCTTGTAGGCTATATGTATGAAATGAGGGTTATGCGCCTGACAGCCACCTTGATTCCCATTATCGTACCCTGGTTCGCGCACGGGTTCGGGGCCTTTTGGATGACCCAGTATTTAAAATCAGGCTTTCAGATTAACCTGGTCGAGAGCGCCCGCATAGACGGCTGTAACGAGTTGCGCCTTTTTTTCAGTATCGTAATCCCCTGCATCAGAACCGCAGTGGTTACCCTCGCGCTATTGGTATTTTTGTGGTCTTGGAATAGTTACCTTACGCCTCTTATTTTCATTAACAATTCGGCGAACATGACGATTCCCCTTTATATAAAAAGTCTGGGAAACGAATTTCGCACCGATTACGCGGCGCAGATTACGGGTCTCACGGTAAGTCTTGTCCCTGTTATTGTCCTGTTTATCGTGTTTTCAAAAAACTTTATCCAGGGAATAACGGCGGGGGCGATAAAAGGATAGCGCTATGAAAAAAGAAATTGACGTTACACTGGACGAACGGCGGGTTCGTGTTGCGGCAAACATCGTCTATGGGCAAAGAAAATACTGGGGAGGACAAATCTACCGTAACCTTTCATTGAGCCTTCTCTATCCCGAGGACGTGAGCCATTCGGGTGAGTCGCTCCCCCTTATTGTCTGGTTTTGCGGCGGCGCCTTTACGGAAGTGGACTGCAATATCTGGCTGCCGGAAATGAGCCGTTACGCACAACGCGGTTTTATCGTCGCTTCGGTAGAATATAGTACCACGCCGGCGACTGTTTTTCCCGAGCAGCTCGAGGACGCCAAACTCGCCATACGTTTTCTTAAAGCTCACGCGAAAGAATACTACCTTGATCCGTCAAGAGTCGCGGTCATGGGGGAATCGGCCGGGGGATATATCACTGTCCTTTGCGCCTTAACGGGAAAAGACAAAAAGTATGACAAAAACGGCTATGAAGACTATTCGGATGAAGTGCAGGCGGCGGTTCCCTGGTATGCGCCTTCGCAGATGTCACTCATGCCGCGCCCCCACCCGGGCTTTGTCGACGTGGCGCCGTTGATCACAAAGGACGCGCCGCCTTTTCTCGTGCTGCATGGCGATCGGGATGATCTTGTACCCATTCAGCAGAGCGAAATACTTTATGAAGGACTGCAAAAAGCGGGCGTTGACTCGGACTTTGTCGTAATAAAAGGAGCTGCGCACGGTGACCCTCTTCTTTGTCAGGAAAAAGTCCGGGAATTGGTTACCGCCTTTTTGAGTGAGAAACTCTAACGGCGTACTGTCTCAAAATACCATATAACGTTCGCTGAATTGCTCCGAGAATCCTGTCCACGATTTCGCGTGGCTGAATAGCTCCCCCGCGCGAGTTCGAACCGCGGCCCCAGTAGTTAACAGTCATACGCGCAAGAGTGCCTGTGGACCACCTGCGGACGGGTAACAGCTTTCTTCCCCTTCTTCCTTTGTATCCTTCGTGTCCTGGCACGGCGACTCAAAACTTTCGGGAGGCGGTTTTCTTACCCATTCAGGAAGCCATCACCTGGATTTGCTTCGTTATCTCTTTGGCGACATCAAAAGTGTATCGTGTAAATGCCGTTACGATTCCGGTGACGGGCGCGACTATTACCTTAACGGCAAACTGTTTATGGAAAACGGCGCCGAAATCGACATGCGTCTGGGCAGGGTAGATGTTCCGAATCTTGGTCCGGGATTTACCCTCTTCCGCGGCGGGTGGAACGAGACCATTGAAGTTATTGCCCACAGGGGATATATTAAGGTTGAGAATCCAAGCTGGCAGGGATACGAAGCCATGAAGGTTTCCCATTGGTTCAAAGGAATGCCCGGTCCAACCGAGACCTATTATGAATGCAACGAGCAGTGGATAAATGAATTTGCCGATTATGTGGAAAGCTGCAAGACGCATAAACTCGGTCCTTCAGGTTCGAGCGCGGAAGACGGCTACCGGGTGGATTTCACCATCGAAAAGATGAAGGAATCGGGCAGTAAAAACGGTGAAATAATCGAAATCAACTATCTGTACTAACAGGCTGTTGAACAAGGAGAACACTTCATGAAAGCCGCGGTAGTCAAGGGAAAATGCGACGTTGTTATTCTGGATGTCGGAGAGCCTGTCATACAAAAACCTTCAGAAATAAAAATTCACGTTACCACCGGCGCGATATGCAACACAACCGACAACAAGGTGTATGCGACAGACACTCCCGAAAACGACTGGCCGAATGACAAATTCCC
>JAIRXH010000076.1 GCA_031268385.1 Treponema sp.
CCGAATCGATGTGGGCGCTGATCCCTATGTTCCGCATCCTGGTAATATCAAATCCCATATTTCTCATTACTCCTTGGGGAAATATGCCAAAAAAGGCATGTATATGGCGGAATATAGCACGATTTTCAATGATGTGCAAGGCCGAAACGAAGCGGAGCTTCGTTTCGGCTGGGGAGTTTCGCGGCGTCGGAGCGGGGTTTGAAGGTTGCTCGTAGTTCGGTGCCGCGAAACTCCAAGCGACCGTGGCGGTTACGCGGGGTTCCAAGGCGGCATCCGGGGTGGGGAGCGGCGCTACGCCTTTTGCCGGAGGAGTTTCGCGGCAATTCCTGATTGTTTGCGGGCCGAAAAGAGACCCGGTAAAGGTGACAGGGGGTGGCAGGGGGAAAAGCGTCCTCCGCAAGGAGGACCTTTTCCCCCTGACAGGACCCCCGGCGGGTTTTTCAGGTCTCTTTTCGGGTTTGGGATGTTGAATTGGGAAGCGCTCCGTCCGGGGCGTTTCGCGGCGGGAAGGGTCAGTTTGTTTTTCCAGAGAAAACTGTTCAGTTTTTTTACCGTTCCGGCTTTGACAAGATGCGCGACGGCCCGCCGCGCGTCTTCCTGCGGCCAGCGCAGGTTTCCGGCCGGCGCAAGAACGGAGGCGGCTTCGCCTGTGGTAAAGGCACGCCTGTTTTTTTCAAAGAAGGCCAGGAGGGGCGTTTCCTCGCGCAGGGCCGGGGAGGCTTTTTTTTCGCAGACGTCGCAGCATGAGGCGCCGGGGCTTTCACGTCCGCCTTCATAGTCAAGCATCTCCAAAAGCGCGTCCCTTCTGCACCGGTGTGTATCGCGGGCGTAGTGCAAGAGGGCGGCAAGGCGCGTCCTTCCGGCCGGCGTCTCCGCCCTTGCCGCGTATCGTTGGTCGTCCGGGCCCCAAAGGAGCAGCGCCCTGGAAGCCAAGCCGTCCCTTCCGGCCCTGCCTGATTCCTGCAGATACGCTTCTACCGACGGCGGGCAGTCCCTGTGCAGTACGGTACGAATATCGGCCTTGTCCATGCCCAGGCCGAACGCGCAGGTTGAAACGAGAACCCCGTCGGGGTTGTAGAGGTACCAGCCTTCAACATCCTTTTTTTCTTCCCTGGACAAACCGGCGTGATAAAAACGGATTTCTTTCCACCATGGCGCGCCCTGTTCACGCAGTTCGCCTCTTAAATATCCGGCGAGTTTTTCCGTTCCGCGCCGTGAAGAACAGAAGACAATGGCCGGACGCGCGAGAGAGAGGAGCAGGTCCCGCACCGCGAGATCCCGCAGAACGCAGCCCAGGGCCGAATAGGCGATGTTGGTCCTGTCCGGATTGCCCCTTATCATGTGCGCGCCCTCGCCGCCGAATATATAGTTTTCAATTTTTTCCAGCACGGGAGCGCTGGCGGTGGCGGTAAAGGCGGTTACTATGGGAGGGGCGGCGGCCGTGATGATGGTATTGATTGCAAGATAGGCCGGCCTGAAACTTTCCCCCCATTCACTGACGCAGTGGGCCTCGTCGATAACGATATGAACAATATGCGCGTTCTTCAGTTCCGCGAGCACAGAGGGAACGAGCAAAACTTCGGGATTGGCGATGATGAAGGCGCTTTGGCCTGTGCGCACTCTGCGCCAGATTTCTTCCCGTTCCCCGGCCGTCTGCCCGCCCCGGAGTACGGCGGGGGAGAGGCCCCGTTCCAGAAGACGCCGCTCCTGATCGGCCATCAGGCCCAGAATGGGGAAAATGACCAGGGTGGGCCCTTCCATGAGCATGGCGGGAAGCTGAAAACAGAGGGATTTCCCCGCGCCTGTAGGAAGGATCACAATCTGCCGGCCGGGACTTTCACGGCGGAAAAGATCGTCCGGGTCTGCGTCCCCGGCAGGCGGGCCTGCGTCCCCGGACGGCGGGCCTGAGTCCCCGGACGGCGGCACAGGCGCGGCTTGAGCGTCCGCCGTCCAGTGAACGGGAACGCCCGACGCCTCGGCGGCTTCAAGAATATTCGAGATGACCAGCCTTTGATACGGGAAAAGGTAGGGGAGAGCGAACAGGCGTTTGGCCGCCTCTGTCAGGGGATCGCCGTTTCGAGGCAGGCTTTCCGGTTCTTCTTTCATTTTTTCCTCCGTACCATATATGGCGCGGAGTCCCTGTTTTGCTTTAACCGGAACCGGAAAATGTGAGCCCTGTTTCCTCTCTTGGGAAGCACTGATTTATTCGAATGCGAATAAATCAGTGCTACTTTAATATAGTTTTTTCGCAGTTTTCCGCAGGAAAACGAGAAAAAACATAGGGTAACGCTGATTAGCTACAAGTTAATCAGCGTTACCCTATTCTTCTTCCAGTCCAAGTTCGTCATTCTCGTTTTCCCCGGAATCCGCTTCGGGGGCGGCTTCCGTGGTTTTTGCCTTCTTCTTCCTGGACTTGAGCGGACGCATCGAAAATGAGGGGTGATGGGAAAGCCGGGCTACATGATTCACCAGCAATATATAGAGCAGCACAATGACGGCCGCTACGATAACCTGCCAGGAGCTGAGCACTTCCGCGAATATCACCAGCATTTCCCTGCTAAACATCGGCGCTTCCTTCTTTATAATATCGCGCTGCGCGCAGCGTTTTGGAACACTCTCTCTATAATCGGCCGCGGCGGTTCCGAAATGAAGTCCCGCCCTGTTACCGTCCCGCGCAGAGCAGGGGAAGATCGGCGAGGCTGTCTATAATATACGAAGGCCGGGGGCAGGCTGAAGCCTCTTCGCATTCTCCTTCCCGCAGCCGGAGGGATCTGCCGTCTCCGGCGAAAAGGGCGGCCGCGAAACCCGCGTCAAGGGCGGCGGCAATGTCGTTGCGCATGTCGTTTCCCAGGCAAAGACACTGCTCCGCCGCTATGCCCATGGCGGCAAGCCGCCCGGCCGCGGCGGCAAAAAGACGCGGCGAGGGCTTGGCTTCGCCGAATTCGAACGAGTAAAAAAGCAGTCCGGGATTAAACCCGATTTTCTCGGGCGGGCCGCCGAAAAAGGCGTCAAACAAAAGGGGCGTAAAAAACTGGGCGTTGGAGATGATTCCAAGGACAAGGCCCGATTCCGCGAGCCGGGTTATGGCGTCCATGGCACCGGGCATGGGGAAAACGGGGTTTACCGCAAGCTCATAGCGGAGGGCCAGTTCACGGGCCCCGCGCGCCGCCCCGCCTGCACGCGCCGTATCGCCGCCGCGCGCCGCCCCGCCTGACGTCTCTTCAAGGAAACGGGCCCAAATTTCCTCGACCCGCACTTCGGGGTATTCGGTTGTAAGGCGAAGGGTCCCCAGCAGCTTGTCAAGGCTCTTGTGAAAATACGCGCGGAGATCCTTCCCGGTACGGCCGGGCGCGAAGGACGCGGCTGTTTCATCAAGGGCCCAGGTCCCAGGGGGAAGCAGAGCGTCACTGGGAAGCAAAGCGTCCCTGGAAATTTCCGCCTCCGTTCCGGGGTCTCCCGCCCTGGAACAGAAGAGGGTGCCGTACACGTCAAAGAGAACGGCCCTGAAAGCCGGAGGAGAAGCGGCCCCGGCGGCGAAAGGGCCTTCCCCCCGGCGGGGATGTCCGCCCTGGCCGCGCGGGTCCGCCGCTTTCCACACTGTCCAGCCCGGAGGCAGAGGCGGCGGCTTTACAGGCTCAATGACGGTGGCGTTTTCCCGTATGATGGCGGTGAGCGGTCCGCCGGACGGTTCATCCATTGCCGGTTCCTATCAGGGAGAAATGCAGGGGATCGACGTAGAAGTCCAGAAGCATCTGTTTCGACAGTTTTTGAACAACCGGATGGCCCGGTATGGATCGGCAGGTATCAAGCAGAATGCGCGAAACGCGCTCTCCGCCGTACATTCTTTCGACAACTTCCCTGTTGTACCCGATGAAGGATTCATCATCCTCGCCGGCAAGCTCCGCGAGGAAAGGATTAAGGGAGACAATGTCCCGCCTGGCCTCTTTGTTGAAAAAGAGGATGCGGATAACCGACTCCTGGGTTTCCTCGTCCAACCGGCCAAAGTCTATGGTCTGGGAGGCCGCGAATTCTTCCTTCATCATGCGTTCCAGACGGGACGGTATTTCAAGGCCGAACGCGGCATACACCCCTTCAAGGGCCTTCTCCATTTTGCCGGAAAGGGAATGTATGGAAATGTATTCGAGGGGAATCCGTATGGATGAATAGAGGGAATCAAAGTGCAGGCCCGATCCTTCGAAATCCTCACAGACATAATCGATGCGCCGGCCGGAAAGGGAACGGCCCGCTGTCCACGGCTCCAGAAAGGAAAAACCGAAGCCTTCCTTTATTGACGTGGTAATGATACGGCAGGAGCTGCCGTAAAGTTCCGCAAAGGAATGCGTGAGGCCGGCGCCGAATTCCACGGGAAGATCCAGATCGCCGGCAAAACGTGTCCAGCGCAGCCACGGGCCTTCACTGCCGGCAGGCGGAGGAAGGGTAATCGTCACGGATTTTCCCTGGGGAATAAAAAGGGAAAGAAGCAGGGCTTCTCCCACATTCTTCCGCCTGATGCCCCTGACAGGGTACAGGTAACGGGTCCTTGCAAGGCCGACTGCCGCCGTAACGGGGTTGACCTCGTTGGGAAGAAGGTGCAGTCCTTCGGGTTTAAGGCCGGCCCGGTGCAGGCACGCGTAATCCCTGCTGTTGATCACGGCGTAATGGCAGTTTTCGGGGTATTCAACCCCGCCGGTATACACATCGGGCCTGAAATCTTCCGCGAAGTCGTGGTTTTGCAGGAGCAGCGGGACCCCTTCCCCGGCAAGGAACCGCAGGGCGGGAAGCAGCCGGGAATTTTTCCGTATAAGGGGATTGTGAACATGGATGATATCCGCCCCGCCCTTCCACCGCTTCTCTATGCCCCCAAGGATGGCTCCGGCAAGCCTTTTGCCTTCTTCCGGCGTTGAACTTTCCGCCCCCGGCGCGTCATAGAAGAGGCCTTCCACAACGACACAGGGGACATCCCAGGCGCCGTCCGCCCCGAACGCGGAATTCCCCGGCGGCGCCTCGCCGGAAACGACAAGGACCTCCTCTCCCGCCCGAAGAAACGAACGGACCTGGTTACGCAGCACCGACGTGACCCCGCCTGGGCGGAGGTGATAATGAACCAGGGCAATACGCACAATTTCCCCCCTCTCTTTTCAAGTATAAGCCCTGATAACCCTTGCATTCTACTCTTTACGCGGTGTATTCTATAAAAAATTTCCGCTATCTTGAGGCAGTTCCAAAATGTCAGATTTTGGAACTGCAACCTGTGAAAATTGTAACGGGACTTTGTGAAAGCATAAAGGATTTGGAATCATGAAAATCGAACGGCTGTTTACGGAAAATCAGGCGGGACCGTACCGCGGCATTGTCTGGGAAAAAAGAAAAAGCGAAATTCGCGGTCCCGGCGGAACGTTGATCTTCTCCGACGATACGGTGATAGTTCCCTCGTTCTGGAGCCAGATAGCGGCGGACATTATCGCCCAGAAGTACTTCCGCAAGGCGGGCGTTCCGGCGGATAAAATATACGAATGGAAGAAGTGGGCGGGAGGGGAAAGCGGCCCGGAAAGCGGAGAAGCCCTGCCCGAAGACGGGGCAGAACATGACGCCCGGCAGGTCTTCCACCGCCTTGCCTTTACATGGATGGACTGGGGCCGGAAAAACGGCTACTTCGACAGTGAAGAAGACGCGAGGGTTTTCTACGACGAAACCTGCTGCATGCTGGCCCGCCAGTTTGCCGCCCCCAACAGTCCCCAGTGGTTCAACACGGGGCTTTACGCGGTTTACGGTATAGACGGCCCCGCCCAGGGCCACTACTACTTCGATCCCGGCGCGGGCGGGGTAAAAAAGTCCGATTCCGCCTACAGGCGGCCGCAGCCCCACGCATGCCTTCCCTGGCGCGCGCTTGTCGGCACCCCGGAAGGTCCGGTTCCGATAGGGAAGCTCGTGGAAGAAAACCGCGTCGGGACAAGGGTGTACGACAAAGAAGGAATTACCGGAATTACCGCGGTAAAGAACAACGGCGTAAAAAACGTGATCCGCGTTATCCTTGAAAACGGCAGCACGCTCGAGGCAACGGCGGACCATCGGGTTCTGGTGTACAAACCAGGGGACCGGCCCGAAAAAGAGAATCCCGGCAATCCCGGTACGGAAAACAACGCCGAATGGGTGGAAGCGGGAAAAATCCGCGCGGGGGCGCGGCTGTTTCAGAGAACGGACACATCCGTTTCCGGCGGCCCGGAAGACAAGAGCCCCGCGTACAGTCTTGAGACTGTCGTCAACATTGAACACGCGGGCGAAATGCCTGTCTACAACATTCAGACTGAAAGCGGCAATTTTCTTGCCGGCAATATTGTGGTTCACAATTGTTTTATCCTTTCCATCGAAGACGATCTGGTAAACGAGGGAGGGATCATGGATCTTGTGACAAGGGAAGCGCGGCTTTTCAAATACGGTTCCGGCACGGGATCGAATTTTTCCCGGATACGGGCCCTTGACGAAAAACTTTCGGGCGGCGGCGTTTCGTCGGGACTGCTCTCCTTCCTCAAGATAGGCGACCGTTCCGCCGCGGCCATCAAAAGCGGCGGCACTACCCGGCGGGCGGCAAAGATGGTTACCCTTGACGCGGATCACCCCGATGTCGAAAAATATGTCGGCTGGAAAACCGGCGAAGAGCACAAAGTGGCGTCCATGGTAACAGGATCACGGATCATAAAAAAACACATCGATGAAATCAAAAAGGCGCTGTCGCTGTTCCGGGGGCCCGAAAAGGATCTCTTTAACGCCGAAAAAAACCACGAACTCGCCTCGGCGTTACGGGGGGCCCTTGCCGATACAATTCCCCCCTCGTACCTCTACCAGATACTCAGGCGCTTTGAACAGGGGGACAGCGAAGTGAACCCCCGCGTCTTTTCCGCCGCCTGGGACGACGAGGCCTACAACACCGTATCGGGCCAGTCTTCCAACAACAGTCTCCGCGTAAGCGACAGTTTCATGCAGGCGGTTCTGGACGACGGGGACTGGACGCTGACGGGCCGCATCGAAAACAAAGCTGTCAAAACCATCAAGGCCCGCGGCCTCTGGGACGAGGTCGCCCGTTCCAGCTGGGCCTGCGCGGATCCGGGGCTCCAGTTCCATACCACCATCAACGACTGGCACACCTGCCCCGCGGGCGGGGAGATCAGGGCAAGCAATCCCTGTTCCGAATACATGTTCCTTGACGACACCGCGTGCAACCTCGCGTCCGTCAATCTGACCCGGTTCTACGACAGGGAAACAAAACAATTCGACATAGCAGGCTATCTTCACACGGTGCGCATCTGGACGACAATACTCGAAATCTCGGTGGTAATGGCCCAGTTCCCCGCGAAACGCATAGCGGAACTTTCCTATGAATACCGGACCCTGGGCCTGGGCTACGCGAATCTGGGGAGCCTTCTTATGATCATGGGGCTTCCCTACGATTCGGCGGAAGGCAGGGCGGTCGCCGCCGCTCTTTCGGCCCTTCTTTCAGGAGAGGCGTATGTCCAGTCGGCCCGCATGGCCGGAGAACAAGGCCCCTTTGCCCGCTTCGCGGAAAACCGGGAAGCCATGCTCCGGGTAATACGCAACCACCGGAGGGCCGCCTACAACGCCCCCGCTTCCGAATACGAGGGAATTCACAGCGTCCCCCTGGGGATAGATCCCAAAGCCTGTCCTCCCCGCCTTCTGGAGGCGGCAAGGGACGCATGGGACCGCGCGCTGGAACAGGGGGAAGCCCACGGGTACCGCAACGCGCAGGTAAGCGCCATTGCCCCAACCGGGACCATAGGCCTTCTCATGGACTGCGACACTACCGGCGTCGAGCCCGACTTCGCGCTCGTCAAATTCAAGAAACTCGCGGGCGGCGGCTACTTCAAGATCATCAACCAGTCGGTCCCGTCCGCCCTTGAGGCCTTGGGCTATTCAAAAGAAGCGATAGACGGGATCACCGCCTATGCCACGGGAAGGAAGACGCTGAAGGGAGCGCCCGCCGTCAACCCCCAAACGCTTGCCGCCAAAGGCTTTACCCGCGAGGCTCTTGCCGCCGCGGAAGGAGCGGCCGGGGGCAGCCTCAACCTTGAGGGGATCTTCAACCCCTGGATACTGGGCAAAGATTTTACCGAACGTATCCTCAAGATCCCCGAGGCGACATGGTCGCTTCCCGGCTTCAGCATGCTGAAACATCTGGGCTTTACCTCCGCCGAAATTGAGGAGGCCGAACGTTATGTCTGCGGAACCATGGGTCTTGAAGGAGCGCCGGGACTGAAGGAAAAGCACTATCCTGTTTTTGACACCGCCACCCCGTCGGGAAAAAACGGCAAACGTTCGATACCGTGGACCGCCCACATAGGCATGATGGCGGCGGTGCAGCCTTTCATTTCGGGGGCCATTTCCAAAACCATCAACATGCCCAATTCCGCCGGTTATGAAGACGTGAAAGGGGCCTACATGCTTTCATGGAAAAGCGCCCTCAAGGCGGTGGCCCTGTACCGCGACGGCTCAAAACTTTCGCAGCCCCTTTCATCGTTCGCCCCCGGCGTGGACCCGCTGGCGGATACCATCGTGGCGCTTGAGAAGGGGCTTGCCGCGCCTCCCTCCGCCGGGCCAACCGGAAGGGCCCGTGGAATGCGAAAGTCCCTTCCCAACAGGAGGGCGGGCTACACGCAAAAGGCAAAGATAGGCGGACACTCGATCTTTATACGCACCGGAGAATACGACGACGGCGGCCTGGGCGAAATATTCCTTGACATGCACAAAGAAGGCGCCGCGTTCAGAAGCCTCCTTAACAGTTTCGCCATTGCCGTCTCGCTGGGACTTCAATACGGGGTTCCCCTTGACGAATATGTCGACGCCTTTACCTTCAGCCGTTTTGAACCCAACGGCATGGTTCAGGGTCACGATTATGTAAAAATGGCCACAAGCGTTATCGATTATATTTTCCGAGATCTCGCGATCAGTTATCTAAGGCGCACCGATCTGGGGCAGATAAAACCCGAAGATCTTATCGCCACGGGGACAAAAGACAGCCTGGGGGCCAAAGACGAACATTCCCGCCGGAACGGCGAAAAAACCAGCGCCGGTTTCAGGCCCCAGGAAGCCGCGCGGAGCGGAACAGGCCAGGCGGCTTCTTCCCCGGCAAGCGCCCATGGAACTTCTCCGGGAAGCTCCTCCCGGTCCCATTCCGCGAAGACACAGGATGCCGCGCATGCCCCGGCGGCCGGCCAGGGGACGGAAGGCGAAGCCAAAAAAATAGCGGAGGCCCGGATCAAGGGTTACGAAGGGGACCCCTGCCCTGTCTGTGGTTCCTTTACGCTGGTCAGAAACGGTACCTGCATGAAGTGCGATACCTGCGGGGGAACAACAGGATGTTCATAGCCGCGCTTCGTGGAAGCGCGGCGGGGGTCCTTTGATGTTCCGTTATTACGCGTCCTTTATCCCCGGATTAAAGGACTTTGCGGCGGACATTATACGGGAGCGCCTTGACGATGTCCGCATTCAAAGGCTCCTGGACGGAGCGGTACTTTTTGAAACCGCGTGCAGTTACGACAGGCTGAATTTCTTCTGTTTCAACAACATCTTCACCGTAATCAGCGTCATGGAAGACGGCGGAACGGACGACGGTTTTCCAGGGCGGCACATGAAGGCCGTTCAGGGCATGTGCGCCATTCCTGACGCGGACGCCGTCCGCGCGGGAATTTCCGGCAAAAAACCGCGCGGTTTCCGCATCGTCTGTTCCAGGGAAAACAGGCCCGCCGCGATGGGCGAAAGGATACGGGCGGAAACCGAAACATTTATAGCACGGAAATGGGGCCTTGAGGTGAACCGCTCGCGGCCCGATACCGAATTCTGGTTCCTCCACCGCAGCGAAGGTTTTTCCGTTTTCATGCGGCGCCGGAGCCGCCGGCCCTCGTGGGAAAAGAGCCTTCATCCGGGGGAACTGCCGCCGCCCCTGGCCTGGACGCTCTGCCGGCTTGCCGGCCTTGAAAAGGGAGGCAGGGCGGCCGACCCCTTCTGCGGCTATGGGGCCATTCCCCATGAGGCGCTGCGGCGTTTTCCCGTCGTCCATTTTTACGCGGCGGACTCAGGCGCAAAAGAGGCGGCCTTTACGAAAAACAGGCTGCGCGGCGTCCGCGAAGGATCGTGGTCCGTGCGCAGGGCCGGCGCCGGCAGCCTTCCCACAGCGGCGGGAGAAAACACGCTGGACGCAATAGTCACCGATCCGCCCTGGGGCGTATACAAAAAAACGGAACAGCCGCCCGGCGAGCTGTACCGTTCCATGCTCCGCTCTTTTGCGCAGGCACTGAAAAGCGGCGGCAGGGCGGTGATACTTGCTTCACGGGAAACATTCGAGGAAATACCCGGCAGGGAAGGACTGTTCGAAATTGCGGGGAAGATCCCCATCCTCCTTTCGGGAAGAAAGGCGGCGATTCACATCCTCAGAAAAATATAGGGCGCGCCGGGAACGCGGCGCGGAAGATCTTCGGATGAGCGCCTTTGCTCCGGGGTATGGGCTATCACCTTCCAATCACTTCCGGGAAAAATTCTTTTTTTTGATGAGTATCTCGCCTTTCTTGAGGTACACAAGGGATTCCGGGGAAACCGATTCTGTCAGCCACACGCTGCCCCCGATAATGCTTCCCCGGCCTATGACCGTTTCTCCACCCAGAATGGTGGCGTTGGCGTAAATGGTTACGTCGTCCTCGATGGTAGGATGACGCTTCCTGTTACCCTCTTCCTTGTTCACCGAAAGCGCCCCCAGCGTGACGCCCTGGTAGAGCTTGACGTTTTTTCCTATCACGGTAGTTTCCCCAATCACCACGCCCGTTCCGTGATCAATAAAAAAAGATTCCCCGATTTCGGCGCCGGGATGTATGTCTATGCCGGTGCGGCCGTGGACAAGTTCGCTCATCATCCGGGGGATCAGGGGCACTTGGGCCTTCCAGAAGAAATGGGCCATGCGGTGTACGGTAATGGCCTCAAAACCGGGGTAGGACACTATTACTTCCTCGGTGTTTTTCGCCGCCGGATCGCCCCTGAAGGCGGCCTTCATGTCAAGGACAATGAGCTTTCGCAAGTCGGGAAGTTCGGAAAAAAAATTTTCAACAACAAGTTCCGCCGCAGCGTGGCAGCCGCCGTGGCCGCATTTAAAACCGCCGTTTCTGTCCGAAAAGGCGATGCTCTTTTCCGTTTCCCGTATCAGCTCACGGGCGGCGTGGCTGACCTTTTCCGCGGTAATAAGCCCCAGATTGTTGTGATCGGGAATTTCATTGTCCCTGAAACCGGGAAAGACAAGTTCCTCAAGTCCGCGGAGTATGTCTTCAATGCTCCGCCTGCTGGGAAGATTGGCCCCGCTGTGATTGACAAGACCGTATTTGCCGTATGATTCCACAAGGGAATCTATACTCTTCTGAAGTCTGTTCATGCTTCCTTCCGACCCCAAGTATGCCGCATTACGGCGCCTTTTGCCAAGATAACGCCTGCGGACATTAAAACAGCGCCGGGTTATTCGCGTTCGATTAGGGTAACGCTGATTAACTTGTAGCTAATCAGCGTTACCCTCCCGCCCGCGGACAAAGCGCCCAATGAAAAGTGTTAGCTCAAAAAGCAGGTACAGGGGTACGCCAAGGGCCACCTGAGAAATGACATCAGGAGGCGTGCAGATACCGGCAACCAGAAAGATCAGGAAGATGATGTGGGGCCGGAAGCGGGCGATCTTTTTTGGCGTGGTGATCCCAAGGACGAAGGAAAATAGCAGCAAGAGGGGGGTCTGTAAAAGCAGTCCCGCGGCAAGCATCAGGGCGTAGAGTATGGACAGATATTCCCGAAAGCCCCAGAGCGGTTGAATGCCGTCGCCTGATGCAAATCGCAGGAAGAACCGCAGTACCACAGGTGAAAGGAACCGGTAGGCCAGACCCGACCCGGCAATAAACAGAACCGGGACGACAAGCAGCGCCGCCAGAGTCCATTTGCGTTCTTTCCCTTTGAGAGCGGGCCATACAAATAATCCGATCTGCAAGAGGCAAAAGGGCGCGGAAAAAATTGCGCCGGTCCAGACCGCAAGGTTGAGGTAGGCAAGAAACTTTTCGGCGGGGTTAAAGGTGTGGAGCGTAACCCCAAGAGCCACCACCGGCGCCATGAGAAAGGCCGCCAGCTTTTCTGAAAGAGCGAAGGCAGGGAAGGTCACGGCGGTGAATACCGCAAGGATCGCTATTATCCTGCGGCGAAGTTCCTCACGGTGCTCGGTCCATTCGCTTAAACCGTTATCGGCGCCGCCATTACTAGCGCCGCCGCTATCCGGTTTTGTTTTC
>JAIRXH010000187.1 GCA_031268385.1 Treponema sp.
ATTCGATTCGGTATCCTGTTCGAGTACCTTCACGGGGCACGCCCTGATACAGAGCAGGCATCCCTTGCACAATTCACGGTCTATTTCGACCTTTCCCTTTCTGGCCATGCGGCCTCCCTCTCTCTGAAATTCCCCGGCCCGCCCTTTCCGCGACGGAGGGCCGTCCGGCCGCAAACCGGCCACGAATCAAATATACCAAAAAAAACCAGAATGCCGCTACCGCTTCGACCGGGTTTTTGAGAGGGGCGCCACAATGCGCCCTCCGTCCGTATCCGGGGAGACCGGGTGTTCCTCACTCCGGGCGGACGCTCCACGCGCCGGACGCGCCCTGAGCGGGCATTCCCGGCAAGACACCCAGCCATGGGCGAATCTTTTCCCACCGCCGGATTATGACAATTGTCATAAATGCTTTTTTTTTCTTGAAAAAAACCGCCGGATGGCGGTAAAATAAGTTATTTTCCGTAATGATTAATATTGTTGTTGTTAACAGAAAAGAAGATCAACGCGCCGTTAATTCCGTTCTCCTGCCGGAAGACGATATACGAATATCCGCGTTTGGACAGGATGAATACGACGCGCTGAAACTGGTGGGCCTTAAAAAACCCGACGCGGTGCTTATCAGCATTGACGGTGAAAGGGCGGGCGCGGATCTTGTCCCGCTTCTGAAACGCAGATCGCCCCATACCGCGGTTATTATATACACCGCGCGCAGCCGCGAGGAAGCCGTGTGGGAAGCCGTCAGCGCCGGCGTTTCGGGGTACCTGGTCAAACCGGACGACCACGACAGACTGCCGGATATGATCAGGATAGCCTGTTTCGGCGGCTGCTATATAAGCCCGAATATTCTGGGCCAAACCCGTGCCTACATCATGGATCAGATGCATTGCCGGCGCTGCCCCAAGGTCCCGGCCGGCGGGGGCGGGGCGCCTTCAATACCTTCGGGCATTTCGAATACGGAACTTCGCATCATGGGCCGTATTGGCCGGGCCCAGAGCAACAAGGAAATTGCCGAGCAGATGCGGCTGACGCAGGGAACGGTAAGGAATTACATCTCCTCGGCCATGAAAAAGACGGGTCTGCAAAACCGCACCCAGATTGTCATTTACGCGCTGAAAAACGGCCTTACCAGGATAGGCTGATCCCGCTTCCGCCGAAAAGTCCCGGTGGACAAATTTCCCCGTATAACGTAGAATGGGCGGTACGTCAGGAGAGCCTCCGGGAACCCGGCCGGGGTTTCGGGAGGTCCCCGTAATGTGGAGGAGTCCCCATGAAAACCGTATGCGGAATTGATCTTGGAACCCAAAGCTGCAAAATTGTGGTATACGACTACGAGAAAAAAAAGACGGAAGGGGAGGCGTCTTCCCCCGTGGACATGATTGCGGAAAACGACGGAACCCGCGAGCAGAAGGCCGAATGGTACGACGAGGCGCTTGAAAAGTGTTTCGGACAGATCGACAGATCCCTCAAGGGCACCATCGCCGCCATAGGCGTTTCGGGCCATCAGCACAGCTTTGTTCCGCTGGATGAAAAGGGCAGGCCCATTTACAATGTCAAACTCTGGTGCGACACGTCCACCGCCGCCGAATGCGATGAACTGACCAAATGCGCGGGAAGCGAAAAAAAGCTTATCGCGAAAACGGGGCTTCCCATGCGGCCCGGCTACACGGCGCCCAAGGTCCTCTGGCTTAAAAACCACAAGCCAAAGATCTTCGCCAAACTGCGGCACGCCCTTCTTTCCCACGATTACATCAATTACCTTTTGACCGGGGTTTACAGCGCCGAATACGGCGACGCGTCGGGAACGGCGCTCTTCGATGTCCGGCAGCGGAAATGGTCCCAGACAGTCTCGGGTTATATTTCGCCCGAACTCATCCGGTACCTTCCGCCCCTCATCGCTCCCGGCGGAACGGCGGGCGGCGTCTCGGCCAGGGCCGCGGCCCTTTACGGCATACCGGAAGGCGCCCTTGTCGCTTCGGGCGGAGGGGACAACATGATGAGCGCCATAGGAACGGGAACCGTCCGCGACGGCTTTCTTACCATGAGCCTTGGAACCTCCGGCACCCTTTTCGGCTTTTCCAAAACACCCCTCGTAGATCCGACGGGAAACCTCGCCGCGTTCTGTTCATCCTCGGGCGGCTGGCTTCCCCTGCTTTGCACGATGAACTGTACCGTCGCAAGCGAGGAATTCCGCGCCCTTTTCGGCCTTGATGTCAAAGCCTTCGACTCGGAGGCGGCAAAGGCCCCCATAGGGGCGGACGGCCTTGTGGTGCTGCCCTTCTTCAACGGCGAGCGCACCCCCAACCTTCCCAACGGCAGGGCCAGCGTCAACGGGATCACCGCGGCCAACTTCGCCCGCGCGAACCTTGCGAGGGCGGCCCTTGAAGCGGCCATCTTCGGCATGCGCATAGGGCTTGAAGGCTTTAATACCCTCGGCTTCAAGGCAAAGGAAATACGGCTGACCGGGGGCGGCGCGAAGAGCCCCCTCTGGCAGCGCATAGCCGCCAGCGTGATGAACCTGCCGGTGCGCATTCCCGCAGGCAACGAAGCCGCCGCTCTGGGCGGCGCGGTTCAGGCCCTGTGGTGCCTGGAAAATAGCCGGGGCAAAAAGACCGGCATTGAGGCTTTGGTGGACGAACATGTCGCGCTGGAAGGAGGCGCCACGGTAAAGCCCGTCAAGGCGGAAGCGGCGGCCTATGACAGGGCCTACAAACAGTATTCGCGTTATCTTGGGGCGTTACGTCCCCTGTATGTATAAGACGGATTGGAAGTTTCCGTACAACAACACTGGAGGATATTATGGCCGATTATTTCATCGGGAAAAAAGAATACTTTCCCAAAATCAAAAAAATAAAATACGAAGGGGCCAAAAGCGACAATCCGCTGGCTTTTAAATATTACGACGCCGAAAAGAAGGTGGGCAAAAAAAAGATGAAGGATCATCTCCGCTTTGCCGTGGCTTACTGGCACAGCTTCTGCGCGGACGGCGCCGATCCCTTCGGGGCGCCCACCCATCCCCATCCGTGGATCGCCGACGCGAGAAACCCCATGGAGGCGGCGGAACACAAGATGGACGCGGCCTTTGAATTCATCTCCAAACTGGGGGCGGAATTTTACTGTTTCCACGACAGGGACATGGCTCCCGAAGGAGAAACCCCCCTTGAAAGCGGGAAAAACCTGCAGACGCTTGCCGTCAGGGCAAAGAAATGCCAGAAGGCCGCCGGGGTAAAGCTCCTGTGGGGAACGTCCAATCTTTTTACCCATCCGCGTTTCATGAACGGCGCCGCCACCAATCCCGAATTCTCCGTCGTGGCCCTTGCCGCATCCCAGGTCAAGGCGGCCATTGACGCGACGATAGAACTTGGCGGCCAGGGGTATACCTTTTGGGGCGGCCGGGAAGGTTACATGAGCCTTCTTAACACGGATCTCAAACGCGAAAAAGATCACCTGGCCCGTTTCCTTTCCATGGCCCGCGATTACGGACGCAAGCAGGGGTTCAAGGGTGTTTTCTACATAGAGCCCAAACCCATGGAGCCGGCCAAACATCAGTACGACTACGACACCGAAACGGTGATAGGCTTCCTCAGGCACTACGGGCTGGACAAGGATTTTCGCCTGAACATCGAGGCGAACCACGCGGAACTTGCGGGCCATGATTTTTTCCACGAACTTGAAACCGCCGCCGCCGAGGGCCTCCTCGGTTCAGTGGACGCCAACAGGGGCGAACCCCGCAACGGGTGGGACACGGATCAGTTCCCCAACAACTACTACGAAACCGCCCTTGCCATGTACACCATACTCAAAAGCGGCGGTTTCAGTACCGGCGGCCTTAATTTTGACGCGAAGATACGCCGCAATTCGGTAGACCCCGAAGATCTTTTCATCGCCCACATAGGCGGCATGGACGCCTTTGCCGCGGGCCTTGAAATTGCCCAGCGCATCATTACGGACGGGGTAATCCCCGGTTTTGTGAAGAAACGCTACGCATCCTTCAATACGGGAGACGGCGCGAAATTCGAAAAGGGAGAACTTTCCCTTGAGACCCTGGCCGGGCTCGGTTCCGGTTACGGCAGGGCGGGCCTTACCAGCGGCAAACAGGAATACCTTGAAAATGTACTGAACCGGTACCTTCTGGGATTATAGAAAAAAACCGCCCCGCGAGGGCGGCAGTGTTTACTGTTCCCGGACGGCGCCTTCAATTACCCGTTCAAGACCGGACAGATCCCGGCGGCGCCGGATGTTCCGGTATCCGTTTTTTTTAAAGATTCCATCAAGAGCCACCATCTGTGCAGGATCGGCTTCCACAAGAAGGACGCCTCCCCGCGCGAGGTGGTTCTTCGCCTGGGCGGCAAGGCGGCATGCAACCTCAAGACCGTCTTTGCCGCCGTCAAGGGCAAGACGGGGTTCACCGCGCACTTCCGGGGCAAGTCCCGCCAGTTCGTCCGAAGGAATATAGGGAGGATTCGCGGTAACAAGATCAAAGAGCCAGGGAATGCCGCCGAAAAGATCACTTTTGATGAAACGGATTCGGGAAGGGCCGTTTCCCAAAAGCCGTTCGGCGTTTTTGCGGGCCACGGCCAGCGCCGCATCCGATATGTCGGAGGCGGTGACATCCGCGCCGGGACATTCATGCTTAAGCGAAACGGCGACCGCGCCCGAACCGGTGCAGAGATCAAGAACGCGAATTCCGGCGTCCGCCTTCCCGCCCTTCCGCTCCGCGATATGCTCAAGAGCCGCTTCCACGAGAATCTCGGTATCGGGCCGGGGAACGAGGACGGCGGGACTTACGAAGAAATCAAGCCCCCAAAATTCCTTTTTGCCCAGAATATAGGCGGTGCATTCACCTGAAAGACGCCTTTCAACGAGCCGCAGAAAACGCGCGCGGGAAGCGGGGGAAAGCGGTTCGGGACCGGCCGAAAGAAGGGACGATCTGTCCGTGTCAAGAACCGACGCAAGAAAAAGGGACGCATCAAGGTCAGGCGCGCCTATGCACGCGGCGGAAGGTTCCGCGCGGCCCGCCTCACGGAGCAGGCGGCTTCCTTCCGCAAGGGCCGCCTGTACCGTCACCGCCATGTACGGAAAAGAGGGCGCGCAGGCGGACCGCGCCCGGCGTCACGCGCCGCCTGCATGCGCGCCGCTTTATGAAGCGGTGGCCGCGTCTTATGAAGCGGTGGCCGCGTCTTATGAAGCGGTGGCCGCATCTTATGAAGCGGTGGCGCGCAGAAGTTCTTCCCTGGCGGAAAGCTTGAGGGCGTCAAAAAGCTCTCCTATATCCCCCTGCATGATGATATCCAGCTTGTAGAGCGTAAGGTTGATCCTGTGATCGGTAAGCCGGTTCTGGGGGAAGTTGTAAGTGCGTATCCTTTCAGAGCGGTCTCCCGATCCAACCTGATTTTTCCGGGCCTCGGCGCGCTCGGAGGCGGCCTTCGCCTCCTCCATTTCGTAGACGCGCGCCCTGAGTATGCGCATCGCCTTTGCCTTGTTTTTAATCTGGCTCTTTTCATCCTGGCAGTGCACGACGATGCCCGAAGGAAGATGGGTAATGCGAACCGCCGAATCGGTAGTGTTGACGCACTGGCCGCCGGGACCGCCCGCCCGCATGACATCGATGCGGAGATCTTCGCTCTTTATGTCAATCTCGGTTTCATCCGCCTCGGGGAGCACCGCCACAGTAACCGCCGATGTATGAATGCGGCCCGACGCTTCGGTCGCGGGAACCCGCTGAACACGGTGAACCCCCGATTCATAGCGGAGATTTTCGTACACGTTCCCGCCGCTGACGGAAAAGACGATCTCCCTGAATCCCCCCAGTTCCGTCCCGCTGGAATTCATGATCTCGAATTTCCACCCCCTGGTTTCGGCAAAACGGGCGTACATGCGGTAAAGATCCGCCGCGAAGAGGGCCGCCTCTTCCCCGCCCGTTCCCGCGCGAATTTCCATAATGATATTTTTTTCATCCAGCGGATCACGGGGAATAAGAAGAAATTTCAGCCTGTCGTTCGCGTCAACAAGACGCCGTTCAAGTTCATGAAGCTCCTCTTTGACAAGCTCCTTCATTTCACTGTCGTTTTCACCCTGATAGAGAGACTTCGCGTCCTCAAGCTGAACGGAGAGGGACTGTAACTCATCATTGGCCGCGGCAATATCGTTAAGGCGGGAATATTCCCTCATTGTGTCGCGGTACCTGTTCTGATCCTTCACCAGATCCGGATCCTGGATCCGGGCGGAAAGTTCCCTGTATCTGGCAAGAAGGGACGAAAGACGTTCATTCACTCGGGTTTCTCCTCGAACTGCGGGCAGGAATAGACAACCAGCTCCATGGGATCTTCTTCCGTGGAAAATTCCGCCATGGAACGGGTCAGCGTATCCTGGAAACGGCAATTCCCGTGTGACAGACAGAAAGGGCACGCGCCGTTTCCCCGGGAATTTATTTCAATTTTCATACCTGTTCCTGCTGTCAATATAATGAAAAAAAAACATCTTAACCAGCCCCACGTATCACTCCGCAAGGAGTGTACCCAACGCCTCCTTCATGGGCAGGCGCCCAACATTCCCCTGCCACACCCATCGTCCGCAGGCCGGATTTATCCGGCCTGTGCGCCACCCCACGTATCACTCCGCAAGGAGTGTACCCAACGCCTTCCCCATAGGCAGGCGCCCAACATTTCCCTTCACACCCGCCGCCTGCCGGGCGGTTTTATCCGCCCGGTGCGCCACCCCGAATACCACTCCGCAAGGAGTGTACCCAACGCCCCCTTCATGGGCAGGCGCCCAAAAACGCCGATTAGCGTCAAGTCAATCAGCGTTGCCCCAGTTTTAATAGAGTTGTTCAATAACTTCAGTTATTGAACAA
>JAIRXH010000206.1 GCA_031268385.1 Treponema sp.
GGGGCCGCCGGTCCGGATCGAGCCGGCCATACCGCAAACAGAAGCAGGGATATAAGAACCACCGAAAAAAAGAATATTCCCATGATAAATACGATTCGAATTTTATCTTCCGGGGTCAATTTCCGGGGCCGCTTTTTCCGTTTCGGCGTTACGGCTTTTTTTGTCTTAGTTATTGCTGTTTTTTTTCGAGGCGACTTTTTCACCGGATTTAGAATACCCGCTCCATAGAGGCTTAATCAACAACCTCGCCCTGAAGGGCGGGGTATGAACCTTTCGCTACGAATCAACATCTCCACTTAGGAGCCTGTCGCACTTTGGAGGTTTTATGCGCTTACATGGGGGAGCTTGAGGACCCGTTGGATCCTTAGGACCCGGTATGGCTTTGTTTATGCGGGGTATGGATCCGCATAATATCCATACCGTGCAGAACGACTCTCCCCAAGAACCCGCCTTTCCTCCCCCGCGTAAGCGGGTTTTTGGGGAACTTCAGGGCGGGGAGAGTCATTTTTCGCTATTTATACATCGGTCCCAGAGTGGCGCAGGCGCGGTAATCCGAGCCTTCCGTATCCATGCCGAAAGCGTTCCAGTAACTGGGCCGGAAGATACGGCTGGTTTCAACGTTATGCATACATACCGGAATGCGGAGTATGCTCGCTAGGGTGATGAGGTCCGCGCCGATATGGCCGTAGCTTATCGCGCCGTGGTTAGCTCCCCAGGCGGCCATCACGGAGTAGACATCTTTGAAGGGGCCTTCTCCGGTGAGTTTGGGAACGAACCATGTGGTCGGCCAGGAGGGATCGGTACGGGCGTTGATTTTTTTGTAAACCTCCGCCGGGACTTCCACCGTGGCGCCTTCGGCGATTTGCAGTACCGGACCCAAACCCTTGACCTGGTTGAGCCTCATCATGGTACAGGGAATGTTTCCCTCTGAAACGAAGTGGGAGGAGTAACCGCCACCCCGGAAATATCCCAGGCTGGCATAATCCCAGTCTACGGCGTCAAGGCAGGCGCCGGCTTCTTCGGGGCTGATTTCCCAGAAGGGCTTCCATCCGGGTTTGCCGTTTACCCGCTGTTTACCTGTACCGTCTATGGCGGCGGACCCGGAATTGATCAAATGAATGAAGCCATCCTTGGCCGCCCCTTCGGGTTTCCAGCCGGTAACCCGCTGTATGGCTTCGGGGCTCCAGTAAGTCCGCACGTCGGCGAATACCGAAGCGCCGCCGGTAAGAAGATGGCCAAAAAGCATAGCCATGCCGTTACAGTTGTCGTTTTCGGTGGCCACGATGTACGGAGACCGGATGCCGTTCCAGTCGAATGACGAGTTCAGGAAAGCTTCGGAGAAGTCGCCGTTGGGGAAGTGGTCGTTCCAGTGGCGCTGCCCCTGGAAGCCTGCGGCGATGGCGTTGTGCCCCAGTGATTCCTCGACAAGACCCTTGCGCTTAAGGTCGGGATTCCCCACCATGAGATCCCGGACAATAAGCGCCATTTTTACGCAGGTCTTCCACACCTCGTCCTTGCGTTTCCTGTCGTGCTGTTCTTCAGGCGGGTTGTTGTCCGGCCCCTCCGCGCAGTTCGCCTTGACCCATTCAAGGGCCCGTTTGTATTCAGCCTCGGAATAGATCTTCTCCTCAAAGCGGCGCACCAGTTCGCTCATGTCCACGTATTCATTGCGCATCCCCAAGTAATCCTGATAGAAGCTCTCGTTGACATAGCAGCCGGCGATGCCCATGGACACCGACCCGATGGAGAGGTAACTCTTGCCCCGCATCCAGGCTGCGGCCAGACCGGCCCTGGCGAAGCGGAGAATCTTGTCCTTCACGTCCGCGGGGATCTTGGTAATGTCCCCCAAATCCTGCACATCGCGGCCGTAGATGCCGAAGGCGGGCAGCCCCTTCTGGCTGTGGGCCGCCAAAACCGCCGCCAGGTACACCGCGCCGGGCCGCTCGGTGCCGTTAAAACCCCAGACCGCCTTGATCGTAAGAGGGTCCATGTCCATGGTTTCCGAGCCGTAACACCAGCAGGGCGTTACCGTAAGGGTAACGGCGACATTCTCCCGCGAAAATTTGTCCGCGCAGGCCGCGGCCTCCGCCACGCCGCCTATAGTGGAATCGGCAATAACACACTCAATGGCCTGGCCGTTGGGGTGCCGGAGATTCTCCGTAATGAGTTTTGCCGCCGCCTTTGCCATGCCCATGGTGGGTTCTTCCAGCGATTCCCGCACGCCGCGGCGCCTGCCGTCGATGACGGGCCTGATCCCGATTTTGGGCGGAGCGCCCCGGAAACGGTTTACCGGGGAATTCATAACAAGAGTTGACAGATCAGCCATAATTTCCTCCAAAAGATTGATGATGAATAATGGCCACCGGCATCCGTATAACGCAGCCGGCGGCTCTTTCTTCCGTATTGTGCGCGGACCCGGGGACTTTTTCCCGTTCCCGCCTTCGGCGTATCTTTTCAAGAATACGCCTTCCCGCCTCCTTCCCCATGCCCAGCGCGTCCTGGGCCGCCGTATACCGGCACGCCGGAAGGAACGGAGTGTAGCGCGATTCGTCAAAACCGGCGATCACCGGAACATAAGGCCCCCGCCGGAAGCGCGCTTCCCCTCCGCCGCCGTGATACTCAAGCAGCCGCCTTTCCATGCCCAGATGGACAAGAAGGTTCACCGCCACAAGGGCTTCGGGAGGGTTCTTCTCCGCAAGGAGCGCCCCCATACGGCGGTAGCCGTCATCCACTCCCATCCCCCCAAAAAGCGTCCAGTCCGGTTCGGGCCGTACACCTTCTTCTTCCAGCGCCCGCAGATACCCGGAAAACCGTTCGCGCGCGGCGGAAATCGCCGAATCGCCCCCGACAAAAGCAATGCGCCTGAAACCGTCCGCAAGGAGGGCGCGGGTAAGGGCGCAGGCGCCGCCCTCGTTGTCCGACACCACCGCGTCAAAGTTTGTCCCTTCCACAAGACGGTCGATCAGCACAAGAGGAATTCCCCGCCCGGCAAGGCTTTCCAGGTGCTCCCCCCCGGCTCCGGCCGGAATCACGATAAAACCGTCCGCCATACGATCGGCCAGCGTAAAAAGCCGCTTCTTCTCTTCTTCCTGCGAATTTTCCGACGTGGCAAGAAGCAGCGTGTAACCCTGGGCGTCAAGCTCGCAGGCTATCCCCTCCGCCAGCGCCATGAAAAAATCATTGGCCAGTTCCGGCGCAATAACCGCCACAGTCTTTGTGGACCGGGTCTTGAGACTCCGCGCGGCGTGATTGGCCCGGTAGCCAAGCCGCTCCGCCTCGGAATGAACCCGCGCCCTGGTCTCTTCCGCAACCGGGCTTGCTCCGGGAACCAGAGCGCGGGAAACCGTGGCGGTAGAAACCCCCGCGGCCCTGGCCACATCCCGTATGGTAAGGCTCATGAACCCCGTGAAACAGGAATGACCCCTTTCTTGAGGATGACATTCCCGTACTTTACCGTTTCACCGGTCATAACCACCGCGTAGGCCTTTTTGGTCCTCTCGTAAAAAGCGAAACGTTCAATCCGCTCAAAAGGAGGCGTTCCCGGCCAGCGCCGGTCTATCACCGCCCGGAAGGACTTTTCAACTTCGGGATCAAGGGAATCGCCCTGTGCGGGAGCCATAGTCAATACAGGGCTTGCGACATAGGAATCCAGATTTATCAGGGCCAAAATACCGTCCAGCAGGGCGGGAATCCGGATACCGTCCGCCCGGACCACCCGCGAATTGCAGGAATTGCCGGGAAAAAAAGCGTCCGCGAGAACCAATTCATCTCCGTGCCCCATGCGGAACAGAACATCCAGCAGTTCAGGGCTTATAACCGGATCAACACCGATAAGCATACACGCCTCCTTGTACATTGGAACGGCTTCACATTACATTGCAGCAACCTTGAACCCGTTCTTTCATGATCAGCCTCTTTGGGCGCTTTGTCAAGAAAAAAATGTAAACGATTACATGACCGCTTCCGGGCGAGGCCGTTAAAAATATTGGTTTGCGGGAATGCCCTGCTATTTACCCATTATCGCCGGTTCCACAGTTCCGGCAATCTCTTTCCGCACCAGTTCACCGATAATTTCCGTAGGAGTCTTGTGCGTTGCCATCGCTCTGGCCACAAGGTAGTTCTCTGAAAGGCGGTCAACAGCAATCATTTTGAAGGATCGGCTCGCAAAACCGCCATTGGTAGCGGGATCTATTTCCGGCGGATTTTTCGTGTAGTATTCGTCCCAATAATCCGCCTCTTCATCAGTCATTTCTTTCATTGGTTTCCCTTGCTCAAATAGTTTAAATATTTAATCCGGCAGGGCATGAAATACATTTACCCTTCCATCCTCCAATTCATTAAACAGTATTTCAAGCGGATTTCCCGCCGTACTGAAACCGATGAGCAGCCGTTTTTCCTTGTCGTCTCTCAGCATAACGTCATATACAGCGGTACTAAACGCCGAATATATATCGCCCAAGGTAACGCCATGTTTAAAAGCCGAAGGCTTGCATACAATATCCGGCTCCACGATGTAAGTATATTCCATATCCGGCAGGGAAGGAAGGGGGGGCCAGTTTCCGGACATCCGTCCGGGGCGGCGGGAACCATTGTGGCCCCCCCTGCGCGGGAGCCGTGCGCCGCACGTCTCCCGCTACCCCCCAGTCTGAAGCCCGCAAAAAAACCCGCAGGATTGCTCCCGCGGGCCGAAAATGGCGCCGGGCGCCGTTGCGTTCACAACAAGAGATTCCTTTAATATTTTCATATTAAATATTTTGTCAAGTGATTATCATAAAATTCTTATAAAATTTCAAGAAAATTCAATTTGGCATTGCACATAACGTTTCGGCTGTTTACGACGTTTTGGCCGCCTGAATAAGCAAACACGTAGTGTTTGCAGGGCGGACAAAATGTGCCGGAGCAACGGCGTGGGAATGGAGCGTAGCGGAATGACCTAGCCGTTGCGGAGGCCAAGGGGGGCCGTTAGGCCCCGAAGCGTAAACAGACCTGTTATATGCAGTGACGCCGTACGCCATACCCTCTCTTTGAAAGGAGAGCCACTCAATTAATGAGTGGCCCCCTGCAGAAATAACGATTATCGCTCCCTATCCCTGCCACTTACTCTTGGATTCCCACAGGATGCAACTTCGCCGTATTCCCTCGTGCAGAGATCTTGGGCTTGTTTCTGCGCCTCCGCAGCGGAAACAGCCCAAAAGGGGCCAAACTCTCTGGACAACAGTTTACTAGTAATAGCCTTATTATAGTTGTCTTTCTCGTAGTAGTAAACCGTAACATAATACTCATGTTCCACTACCGCAAAAGCAACCCCTGCAACCATTGCCAAGAGAACCAGGGCAAGCCCGAGAAACAAAATCTTCTTATTCCTCATTTGAAACTCCTTTTTAAGCGGTTGTTTTCTTAACCACTTAAACTTTTGAATTTATTATCTCATACGAGACAATCATTATTTTATTAATATCCCAGAAACATTTTTTGTCAAGCCTCTTTTGAAAAATTTTCAAAAAACTTAGGTGGCATTGCACATAACATTATATACACGCGCTTTGTACTAGCAGCAACTAACGCAAAAACAGTTAACGTTATAATTGACACACATATTGCACGCATGTTTATAACACCACACAAACACCAGGAGTATTTTTATACTGTTTTTATTACGGCAGCGCGTAATCGCGGCGGATGTTACAGGCCCGGTACTGTCGCATTGCTTCTGGTCTCCGTACCGGTTCAACAGCTTGAACTAGCCGTCAAAGTCTGCGGTACAATCGTCTTTTCCTACACCTTTTTCTCCTTTTTGTCGAATCTTTTAAGGGCGGCGGCATGGCCGCCTCCAAACAGCGCACCGCCGCCGCAAAACTCCAAAGACAAAGAAAAGCAACCACTAACACTAACAAAGAAAGGCACCCACGAACCTCACCAACCACACCAACACCAACAAAGAACAAAGGATTATCAAACAACAAGTTAGTGCTGTTCGCGTGGTTCGTGGTGATTCCCTTCTTCTTTGTCCGTCCCTGTCCGTGTAGTCCGTGGTTCCTCTTCATTTTCTCACGGAATAATCGCCGAGAAAATCTCGCCAAATTTCCCTTTCTTCATCGCCTCCGTTTCCCAGCGGACGGCGTAGTAGAGCTTCTTGCCCCGCTCGTCTTCCTCAAACTCAAGCTCCAACGGGCTTTTGGTGGCAAAGGCCGAGTGTACTAATTCCTTGACCTTTTCTGGCGGCGTGTCGGAAATAAGCCACACCAGCTCCATGCCGTGCACATCGTCGGGCTTTCCCCAGCGCTTCATGTTCACCCTGCGGAAGCGGAACGAGAGCGTCCTGGGACTTGGGGTCTGGGCCTCCACTTCGGGGATGTCTTCGGGCTTGGGCACCGGCGTGGGCTTAATGTCCTTGTTGGGAATGCCCATCGCCGTGCGGTCTTCGTCCGTCACGGGGGGGAAGCGCAAATACTGGTTCACGAACGGGCGAATCACCGCCTTGGCGGCCTTCTTCGCGTCGTTTTTGGCTTCCGTATCCACCGGGGTGTGGGGCGAAAGGGTAACGCTGTACGCGTTATACCAGGCCGCATAGGCCGCCTGCTGCACCGCGAGCGCGTCCTGGGGGATGTGCGTCCACTCGGGGCTTTGCCCTGCGCACTTCGCGTTGACGTACTGGTTCATAAACTTGTACCAGTTGTTAAACTTCGCGTCGTTATCGGGAATGTAATCCTTCGCCATCATCTTCCTCCTTGCAATTGAATGATAGTAACGCCCCCCCGCCGGAGGGGCGCTGATTCCGGAAACAGAGTGAGTGTCCTTGAAATGGTTGTGGGCCGGCTTGAAATCGTTTCACGTTCGCCTGAAACAAAACCAGGCGGACGCACAGCACGTTTGAGCGCCCTTAAAACGATCTTGAGCGCTCTTAAAAAGATTATAAGAGCTCTTAAAACGAAAATAAGAGTTCTTATAATGATGTGAGCAGACTTAAAACGAAAACAAGAGCTCTTAAAAAGATTATAAGAGCTCTTGAAATGAAAATAAGAGCTCTTATAATCATTATGTGCGCTCTTGAAACGGCGATTTCCCGCGCCAATGCAGCCATAAGCGCCCCTGGCGGCGCTATATGGCCGAAGGCGAAGCTGCGCTTCGCCTTCGGCTGGGGAGTTTTCGCGGTGCGAAAACT